>NZ_JANSHO010000066.1:0-21070 GCF_047502635.1 Synechococcus sp. RC10B2 | reverse complement strand
GGAGAAACGCTCGGCGGCCCGCTGCTGCTCGGCTCGGATCTCGGCAATTTGGGCTGCAAAGGCCTGCCGCATCTCCGTCATCTGGGCCTCAAACCGCTCGGCAGCTCTCTGCTGTTCGGCTCGGATCTCTTGAAGCTGTTCTTGTTGAAGCTGAAGGTTGCGGATCAGCCACTCCTCTTGTTCGGGGGTCATGGGAAAGGTCTGAAGATGTCGTTCCAATTCTAGTCAGTTGGGGATGGGATCCCGGCGGGCGGCCAGCAGTAGGGCATTGACGATGGCAGCGGCCACCGGGGATCCGCCTTTGCGGCCCTCCACCCGAATCTGGGGGACATCCGTTTGCGCTAGCGCCCGTTTGGCCTCTTCCACTGCCACAAAGCCCACTGGCACCCCGATCACCAGGCTGGGCCGGATCCGCTGGGCCCGCATCTCTTCCACCAGCGCCAGCAGCGCCGTGGGCGCGTTGCCGACGACAAAGATCGCTTCCGGGTAGCGCCGGGCTACCTTGACCATCCCCTGGGCCGTGCGCGTTTGCCCGGCTTCAAGAGGCTCTTCTGCCCAGTCCAAAGCGCAATGGAGCGGGATCCCCTGCGCCGCGAGGCCAGCTTGGATCCCGGCGGCCACCATCCGCACATCCACCACCAGCGGCCGTCGTTGCCGCAGGGCCGCCAGTCCCGCCTCAACTGCCGTGGGGCTGAACACAAAGCGATCCCGCAGCTCGAAGTCAGCGGTGGCGTGGATGGCGCGGCGCACGATCTCATAGGGGATCCCTTGCCAGGGGTGGGGGCCGATCTCTTGGTCAATCTGGCGGAAGCTGGCCGCTGTAATGGGGTCTATCCAAGCTGTTTCATCCATCATGGGATCGGTAGGCAGAGCCACATCTGGCAGGAGGGTTTTCTCCATCCTGTTGACGCAAGCGGTTTTGTTTGGAAAAAGGGGTGGGGAATGTCCAGAAAAAGCTGCTCAAGAGGGTTATCTGAGAGAAACGCCCCTCCAGTCCACTCTAGACGCCCTCCAGCAACCGCTAAGATCGGTCTATCCTGATGGAGGTGGGCCTGCTGTTGTCACATACAAAAGGATAGCTTGGTAGCCCCGCACTTTAGTGCGGGGCGGAAAAGCCCGCTAGCGACTTTAGTTGCTAACTGCTATAATCCTAGCCAGACCAGGGGAAAACGCTAACTACGGTGAAAAACCCGAGCAGCAACAAATCCTCTGGAGCGAGAAGTAAGCAGAACCTTGGGGCTTTGCCTTAAGGAACTGTCTAGAGGCGCTTTGACAACGCCGTTATGGGTTCTTTTGTGGACTGCGTAAGAATCCCCCGCCTTTAGGCGGTGGGAGTGTCAATCCTCCCTTGCCTGAACATAACCCTCCTTCTTCTTCTCCCTCTGCTGCTGTCGGCGGGGCAGGTTTCCCCTCCCTTGCGACGCCCCCCTCTTCGGTCGGCAGCAGGGATCCCGTCTCAGGGCTTCCTCGCTATGGTCATTCCCAAACCTGGCTCTGGCGCGGCTGGCCTATTCATTTCACCTACACCCCCAGTCGCGCCCAAACCGCCAGCGGCCAGGTGAACTTGACGGCGGCTCCGGCCATCTTGATCCATGGCTTTGGGGCCTCGGTGGGCCATTGGCGCCACAACATTGTTCCTCTGGGATCCCAGCGCTCCGTCTATGCTCTCGACCTGCTGGGATTTGGCGAGAGTGCCAAGCCGGAGATCGCCTACAGCGTCGATCTGTGGGTCGAGCAGGTGTACGAGTTTTGGCGAACCCACATCCAGCAGCCCAGCCTCCTGGTAGGCCATTCCATTGGGGGCCTGGTGGGGGTGATTGTGGCTGCCCGCTATCCCCAGATGGTGAAGGGTTTGTGCTTGATCAGTTGTGCCGATGGGCCTCACCCCGAAGAATTGTCCCCTCCTTGGGATGTGTTGGTGCAGGCCCTTTGCGAAGGGATCCTGGCTGTTTTGGGCTGCCCGCTCACCTATCCTCATTTGTTTAACTGGCTGCGACAAACCGAGGTGCTGCGGGCCTGGATCAAAAATGTCTACAAGCGGGACGAGCAGGTGGACGAGGAGCTGGTGCAGATCTTCCAGAGGCCGGCCTTTGAGCCGGGGGCAGCCCACGTGTTTTTGGATAGCCTGAGGGCCATTCTCTGCCGCCGCTTCGACAGTCCCAAGCGCCTGTTGCCCACGCTCAAGATGCCCATTCTCCTCCTCTGGGGCCAGGAAGATCCGGCGGTGCCCAGCTTTTTGGCGGATCAGTTTAAGCGCTGGCAGCCGGCTCTTACGTTGGTGAAGCTGCCAGGGGTGGGCCACTGCGCTCACGACGAGCTGCCCCACTGGGTCAACACCCTCATTAGTGAGTGGGCAGCTAGCCTGGAGACTTGCCCTAACTTGTCCACCCACCTTCGCAAGAATCCCGCGGCTGGCTAGTCCAGCCAGTTCCCCTGCCCAGGTTCAGCAGTGCCCTCCCTGCTAGCGGTGAAACCTTATGTATGAATGAATGATCGCGCTAGGTGGGAACCTCCCTCTCCGGTTGGGAAAGCGGCTAGGGATGAGGGCCAAGGGATCCCTTTAGTCCTCGGGGGGCAGCTTGAGGATCTGACGCTGACGCATCCCCTGCCAGCGCTGGATGAGGTCGCTGTCGATGCCAAACTGATCCAGGGCCTTCACCACCACAAAGTCCACCAAGTCCAAGAGGGTACGCGGCTGGTGGTACCAGGCCGGAATGGCCGGGACGATGCGCGCCCCTGCCTCTGCCAGGATGGTCAGGTTGCGCAGGTGAATGAGGCTGAAGGGGGTTTCCCGCGGCACGATGACCAGGCGGCGGCCTTCTTTGAGCTGCACGTCAGCCGCCCGCTCCAGCAGGTCAGAGCTCAGCCCAGCGGCCAACTTGGCTACCGTGCCCATGCTGCATGGGATCACCAACATCCCCTGCGTGCGGTAGGAGCCGCTGGCAATGGTTGCCCCCACATCTTGCCAGCGGTGGCAGACCAAGGATCCGCCCTCGCTTTCGGCCTGCTGCCGCCAAAACTGGGCCTGCCGCTGGGGATCTGCCGGCAACGGCACCCCTTGCTCCCCTTGCCACACCTGATAGGCCGCTTTGGAGGCCACCACCTCGACGCGGTAATCCAGGCTGAGCAGAACGTGTAGGGCGCGCACGGCGTAGAGCATCCCGGAGGCGCCCGATATACCAAGGATGATCGGCTGGGAGGAGTTCAAGGGCAGGCGGAAAGGGTCTTTACCTCAGTTTACCGACTGCCGAGGCCCCTCGGCTCTAGGCCTTGGGCTGGGCGATGTCGAACTCGGCGTCGTAGTCGAAGTCCTCGTCTTCCTCGACCCAGTCTTCCTCCAGCCTATCGTCCTCTTCCAGCTCCTCCTCTAGGCGAAGCTTCTCTGGGTACTCCTCGTCCAGCCCCAAAGCGGCTCGCTCTTCCCGCCGCCGGAAGCGCTCCAAAGCCGCCGGCGTGATGAAGGGATACGGCAGCCCCTGCGCTTGCGCCTCCTCCAGCGCTGCCCGGTAGCTCTCCACTTCCTTGATGTCAATTTTCCAGCCAGTGAGGCGAGCGGCCAGGCGCACATTTTGCCCCTCTTTGCCGATGGCCAGGCTGAGCTGGTCGCTGGTCACCAGCACATGGGCCTGTTGGATCTCCGGATCCACCAACCGCACCTCCACCACCTTGGCCGGGCTGAGGGCGTTGGCGATGTAGGTGGCCGGATCCGGCGACCAGCGGATGACGTCGATCTTCTCGTTGCGCAGCTCTGCCACCACCGCCTGAATCCGGGATCCCCTTGCCCCAATACAGGCCCCCACCGGATCCACGTCCCGCTCCACGGTATCGACGGCAATCTTGGTGCGCGGCCCCACGTTGCGGGAAGGCGGGTTGGCCTCCCGCGCCACCGCCACGATGCGCACAATGTCCTCTTCGATCTCCGGCACCTCGTTGGCGAACAGGTTCACCACCAAGCCGGCGTCGGCTCGAGAAACCAAAAGCTGCGGCCCCCGCCGGGATCCCTCGTATACCTTTTTGAGGTAGACCTTCATCACCGCGTTGGGGGTGTAGCGATCGCTGGCCAACTGCTCCTTCTTGGGCAGTTCGGCTTCCACCTCCGGCTGCCCAAAACCGCTGGATACCGCCATGATCACCGTCTGCCGCTCCGTGCGCAGCACCCGTGCCTGCAACACGGTATTTTCCAGGTCGCGGAACTCTTCTTGAATCAGGCGGCGCTGCTGGTCACGCAACTTCTGGGCCAGCACCTGCTTGGTTTGGATGGCCGCCATGCGGCCAAACTCCGCCTGTTGGGGAGTGACGTCATTGGTTACTTCCCAGCCAACTTCGGCTTCCGGGTAGTCCTGCTGCACGTCGTACAGGGAGATCTCGTGATCTGGATCCCGTACCTCCTCGACAATGGTTTTGGTGGCCAAAATGCGAAAGCCCCCTGCCTCCACATCCAGCTCCACATCGAAGTTGCGGAAGTGGTCTTCTTCAAAGACGACATCTCGCTGAATGGTTTTGCGGTAGCGTTCGTAGCCCTTGAGCAGCGCCTCCCGCAAGGCGTTGGTGACCGCATGGCGGGGCAAGTTGCGCTCCCGCGAGATCATCTCCACCATTTCTGCCAAACCGGGCAGAGGCACCATCGACATAAGCTGTTGTCCTCCTAATGCAACTTAAGCTGGGATGAAACTGCTATCACTGTTGCTCCGCAATCCTGACGGGAAATGCATCGCCGCACAGCAGGCAGCTCCGACGCGAAGACAGGGCAACACACTTCGCGCTCGAACGTCCTCTCTATCCCCATTCCTCTACTCGGTTTCCGCCTCTGAGAGGACAACCCGCTGCACCGAGGCGCGGGGCAACTGCACGCGCCGTCCCTTGAGGGATAGGGCAACTTTCTCCTCATCCCGACCCAGCAGATGCCCTGACCAGACAGCTTTGCCCTTGTAGGGGGGATCCACCGTCACCTCCACCGCAAACCCTTTGAAAACCACAAAGTCGCGGTCGCTGATGAGGAGGTTGCTGATGCCGGGGCTGGAGACCTCCAGCACATAATGGCCGGGGATCAGATCCACTCGATCCAGCTCCACTTCCAAGGCCTGGCTCATAGCTTCGCAATCGGCGTGGCTGGTTTCCTGCTCCGGATCCAGCGGACGGATATCCACCCGCAGCACCGGCGGATACTGGTTGGTGTGAAAAACCATCTGTACCAACTCGTACCCCAGTCGAGCGGCCAAGGGACGGGCCAGACTCTCCAACTGCGGGATCAGAGGGTGAACCATAGCCAACTCATCGCCAACTCGGTGTAACGGCCAGATCCCAGCCCAGCGAAGCTGGAGCCGGCAGCGGGGGCATCTTCCCCCTAAAAAAGCAAAGAAGTGGGCGCTACCCACTCCCCGTTATCATTGCGGAGATCCTTGGGAATCTACCTGCCGTCGCGGGGGGCTTTGGGCAGGCTTTTCCCTGGCTATGATCTTAGAATACTTTGTCGGATTTGGCCAGAGGGATCCGCGTGAGCCAGATCTGCAAAAGGCCACACCTATAATTAATGTGGACAGCCGCGGATTTGCCCAGACACCCAGCCGCATTCTGTGGGGTTTCCTATGACCGTTGCTTTCTCCTATCCCATCTTTGGCCCCAGCATTCAATGCCCCCACTGTCGGCAGACGATTGCGGCCCTTACCCTGACCGATACCTACCTCTGCCATCGCCACGGCGCCTTTGAGGCAGATCCCGAGCAAGAGGAGCTGGTTCACCTGCAATCAGGGCGGCGTTGGCGCCTCTGGGAAGGCCGCTGGTACCGCCAGCACACCCATGCCGATGGGATCCGCTTCGAGATTCACGAAGAGCTGGATCGCCTGCGCATGCAGGGGATGCGGGCCACGCAGGTGATCGTGGCCGAGCGCTACCGCTCTTTGCTCACCCCCTACCTGGAGCAGGGATCCCAGCGGCGCCCCGGCCCACCCCGCCTCTACGGCCTGCCGGTTAGCTTCAGCTCCCAGCTTCCTGAAGGAGCCGGTGGCTCGCCGCAGCGCTGGCGGGTGATCAACTTCGAGCTGATCTGCGAGCTGGATCCGGCCATGCGACAGCCGCAATCCCGGCTGCAGTTCTGTGACTAGCCCTGAGAAAGGCAAGGTCGGGCTTTAGAAGCGGCTAACCCGCCTGGGATCCCCCCTCCGGCTCAGGGGAGGCTATACCCCAGTAGGTGTAGCCGACCCACTTTGGCTGGCTAGGCATGTAGAATTGTTCCAACTGCTCAAAGCGAAACCCTGCCTCTCGGAGCGAGCGGGCCATCTGGCAGAGGAAATCGAGGCTTTGGGCAGGCAAGAGCGCCGCGAATTGGTCAATCGCTTGGGGATCCTGCCGGGACACCTCCTCAAGGGGCAGTTCCAGCTCCAGCTTCGCGGCAAAAGTTGGCGGGCAACTATTAGCGAACAACGTCGCCAAATCCAGCAATTGCTCAAAGAGAGTCCTAGCCTAAAGCCTGAGCTTTTGGCAGCTCTGCCAGAGGCTTACCAAGACGGGATCCTGTTGGTGGTGAAAGAAACGCCGCTCTCGGAAGAGGATCTGCCCGCCGAGTGTCCCTACACGCTTGAGCAGGTAATGGATCTCGGCTTTTATCCGGGATCGGAATAGCTCAAGGGGCTTTGCTCGCCCTTGGAAGTGCCGCCTCTTGCAACCTGAGAGCAAAAGCCGGAGCTCCAGCTTAACTGTCCTCCACAAGCTGTAACCAGAGCCTTAGGAAGGATGGCTCAGGCGTGATTTGAACACGCGACCCAGGGCTTATGAGTCCCCTGCTCTACCGCTGAGCTACTGAGCCGGGAAGATGCTTAACTAGGATAGCATCTTTGTGCAGGAAGTTGCTCTCGTCGGCTGGCAATGTCGCCTCCTTTTCTTAAGGGATCCCTGTTTTGGCTGGCCCTGGTGCTGCAGGTGGGCCTGGTTGGGCTGGTGCCAGCTCGGAAGGCGCTTACCCTTGCCACTGGCTCCCCGATCTACTTGCAGATTGCTCCTCTGGATCCCTATGACCCCTTGCGGGGCCGCTACGTAGCTTTGAGCTACACCGTTGCCCAGCTTTCCACCCTAGAGAAACTGCCCGGCTGGTCCCCTGAGCTCGCTAAGCCAGGGATCCTCTACCTGTGCTTGGCTCCTCCTGCCGGGGATCCTGCTCAACCCTGGCAGGCCATTGCCATCAGTCGCGACCGGCCCAGGGAGCTGCGGCCTGGGGAGGTTGTCCTGCAAGGGTGGTTTGATGGGCGGCAGCTTAGGTTTGGGATCGAAGAGTTTTTCATTCCGGAAGCGCTGGGAGATGTTCTGGAACTAGAGATCCGCCGCAACCCAGAAACACTGCGAGCAGAGGTGAAGGTGGATCCCTGGGGCCGAGCAGCGCTGGTGGGCCTTTGGGTAGGAGAACAGCGGTACTAAGAGAAGAGTAAAGCTGGTCTTGCTCTGCCGCCCTTCTAGCCCTCTTTCTTTTTCCGAGAGCGAGTTGCGCTTGTTTTCTTGGCCCTGGCAGATGCTGTGGATTTTTTAGACGACTTCTTCTGGCTAGGAGGTGGCGCTGTAGGAGCTAGAAAAAATACTTCTTTCAGGGCCTCCAACTTTTTGCCTCGTGTAATTTTGCACCCCAGCTTGGTTATGGGGGTTAAGTCCTGCCACCAGCTCCTATCTGCCTCCGCAATTCGCGCGGCTGCAATGGTTATATCAACTCCCTTAAGGGGGGTGCCGGGCTGCTCGGCCAGGTATCTCAACGCGGCCAAGATAGTTTCTCTCGGGGCCTCTGTCAGATTCACCTTTGGGACAATTTCTCTGGTGAGGATTTGGGCCTGCTTAACCTGCTCTGGGTCGGGATCGACAACAATACACCAGAGCCTCTCCAGCCCTGCCTCTCGAGCAACTGCATAGACAAAATGGTTACCAACAACCCTGTACTGATAGTCGCCAGACTCGACCACCAGCAGAGGAACCCAGTTGTGTCCTCCTGTCGCCCTTAGCTGATCTGCGGCTGCGGCAACAAGGAAGGAGGGAGCAGAAAACCCGTCGGCGGGCGTAATGCTCTCAAGGGGTAAGTTAACCAACCTACCTAGATCTGAAAACTCACTCATCGATAAAGTACTCACGGGCAAGACTCTGGTAGTATTCTAAAACTTTCTTGTGATTAAAGACGGCAGGCTTTCGATCAAAGCTTGCAGAGGATATCACTACATAGTCAGGTATCCCAAAAATGCTTTTGTTTTCATTACCTCTCTTAAAATGCGGCCAGAAATATGGAAGTAGGTTCATGCTTCTCTCTTGGCTGACAATTTTTTCTATCTCATCATTTGCTCGTTTAATAGTGTTTTCGTTTCCTGAGGGGACGCCATTGAAAAAGATAGGCAAAGTCCTGGGGCCACCATCCTGTCGTGACCTAGCAGTTTCTGGAATAAACTGGGTGATTACTCTAGCAGCATTATTCAGGGAAGACAGATCGTCGGGGCGGGTAGGTATCAAAATAACATCGGCAGCAAAAACACCACTCTGGCTAAAGTAAAGCCATTGAGTTGGGCAGTCGATTAGGATGTAATCATACTCATTGCGAAGAGGGGCAATGAGATCGCGAAGGCGCCGAGTTCCCTTCTGGATATATGCTACCGCCTGGCTATCAGTTAACGTTTCCAGTTCAGGGTCTCTTGGGATGATGTCAAAGATGGAAACTATACTCTGTTTGCCTTGTCTAACTGTCTTGAGTCTGTATGTTTGGACAACGGAATGAACATCTATTTTGGGATCCTTTAAGCACTGCGTCAGTGTAATTTTTCCAGGAGTAACTCCCAAGCTTCTTGTCAGATCTCCTTGGGAATCAAAGTCAACAACTAAGACCTTTTTTCTCTTGGCTGCTAGTGTTGCCGCAAGGTTAATGACCGTCGTTGTTTTGCCTACGCCCCCTTTATTGTTATACACGCATACACTCAGAGCGCGCTCATAGTTTTCTATCTTGTCTCGCAAGTTACGCACTATGCTCTCAATGTTATCTGAGCTGATATCAAGGTTTGCTGTAGCGGGGTGAACGACTTTTCCGTGCTTTCTCCAAAGCTGGATGTTATTTGCATTGGTGATAATTCCCCATTTTGCAGATTTGCAGTTCTTGGCAAGCAAGTAACTTTCTATCTGACAAACTGCATCCCTATAGCAAGATCCTTCTTTGAGGTTGACTACTCTGGATTTTGCCTCCAAAAGCAAGTAGGGGTTCCTTTGGGAGTTAAAGAAAGTATCTTCAGGATCTTCGTTCTTTCTTGCGGCGAGGTCGACCTGGCCACAACCTGTCTCGAATTCATATCTAATTTCCAAGTCGTGAAAGCCAAGCGCATGCAGGAGGGGAACAGCAAAGTGTTGGACAATAACTCGCTCTACACTCTCGGTGGGAGATATCCTCTCAAGCTTCTCTCGGAGAGAGCTAGCCGCAGTCATAGGAAAAAATAAGGTGGACAATGCTAACCAAGCTAAAAGCTCGCCCTTAGCCTAGCAATTGCTTTGCCCTCTCTGCCAGCGCCTGGGCTGTCAGGCCGTTGTAGTCCATGAGCTCAGTAGGGGTGGCGGTGGTTTCGCCACGTTTCCAGGCAAAAAGGTCGCGCGGGCCGGTGTAGCGCAACAACAGGGGCTCCAACATCAGGCTGGATCCGCCGGTTACGCCAATAAGGGCCTCGCCAGCAAACCAGGCAGCAAACTCCTGGTCAGACATGAACTCCCCATCGGGTTGGGCACAGGTAGACCAGGCTATATCGCCGGGGCGATAGAGACGGCGGGGGTTGACCACGGAAACAATTTTGCTGCCGATCCCCTGGGCTTGGAGCTGCTCAGCCGCGGCAAACACCGGCAGGAGGATCATATCCCCCACCACGGCAAAGACCACTGTGCGGGATCCGGGCACTTCCTGCAGCACGGTGCAGCCCTGCTCTACTGCTTGGCGAGCCTGTTCCAGGGTGGTGCGGATGGGCAGGGGGGTTTTGCTGGCAAAGATCGGGATCCCTTTGTTGTAGGTAGACAAGGCCCACTCGTAGGCGGCTTGGGCGCAGTTGGCGTCGGGGGGAAAGAGGGGGAAGATGTTGCCGTTGCGCATCATGGCCGCCAGGTAGGCTTCAATTTCCGGGCGTTGGTGGGTCCAGCCGTTGCGGCCTTGTTCCAGGGCTCCGGCGGTGTAGAGAGCAATGGCGGAAGGGGTGGGGCGGCGCAGCTCGGCCATCGCCTGGGTCACCGTCTGCCAGATGGGCAGGCCGTTGACGGCAAAGGATTCGTAAGAACACCACAGGGAGCGCCCGCCAAAGAGCGCCAGGCCTGCCGTCAGGCCGGCACAAGCATCTTCGCTAAGGGGTTCGTAGACCTGCCCTTGGGGCTGTTGGTTGTAGAGGGGATCCGCCGTGGGGTGGATCACTTTCAGGCCCTGGTTGACATTGGCAAGGCCAGAGGCCTCATTGCCGTCAGCGTTGGCCACCAGAAAGTCGGGGTCTTTCTGCCCCACCTGTAGCACCAGGGCGCCGATGGCAGTGGTGGAAACCTGCTTATCGCCGAGGGAGAACTCGGTTAAGTTGAGGGATCCCAAGGGCGGCAGAGGGCGGACGAATTCGGTTACCACCACCTTGGCTGCCGGCCCGCCAGCAGCCCGTTCACAATTTTGGCGCACCAGAGCCCAAGCGGCTGGGTGCAGGGCCCGTGCCTCCAGAGCGGCCACGATGTCGGGGTGATCCAAGGTGTGGTGGGCGTAGAGGTTGTGGGATTTGGATCCCTTGGCGTGCACGCCTGCCCCCTTCAGTTGCTTGAGGATGAAAACCGTCAGGTGGCCGCCTAGAGCGCACTGGATGGCCCGTTCCATCTCTACCAGCACTCTTTGGACAAAGGCCAAGCGGGCTTCCAGGGAAAATTGGGTGCTATCCACGTAGGGGCCAGGCTGTTGGGCATCGTCGAAGTCTTTGGCATCCACCAGCACCACTTCCTCAAAGCCGTTGCCCCGCCAGTACTCGGCCATCTGAGCGTTGGTGAAGGTAGAGATCATGCTGTGGTGCTCTTGGCTGTAGCCGTTCCAGACCAGCACCGGCAGGAAGTTGGTGCGCTGCGGGAAGGCGGTGTGAAAGTGGATCATGGAGCTCATCACGTAGGGCTCCCCCAGGCCCCCATCGCCGATGGTGACGGGGAAGAGACGGTCTGGGTAAAGCAGAGCGGCAGCCATAGCAAAGTGCTGCCCCTGCCCCAGCGGCCCTGCTGGCGCCAGCAGGCCGGGGATGTAGCCCGACAGGTGCCCCAGCAGCCCTTCTCGTTCCCGAAAGCGGGCCTGCAAGTCGGCGACGGTGTGGATGCCCATTTCTGATAGGGATCCATCCAAGAACATGGCGGCATAGAATCCGGGCGCGTGGTGGCCCACTTCGGTAGGGATGTTCTTTTGGCCCAAGTACACCAAAGCGGCGTAGGCTTCCGCTTGGCTGGCAAAGCCGCCCGGGTGGCCCGAGGCTTTGCTGGCGGTCATCTGCAGCGTGAGATAGCGCAGCGCATCGGCATAGAGCAGGGTTTGGTAGGCGGCCATGCGACTGCCCGGATCCCGCAGCTTGCCGGTGGCAGCATCCACTGCAGGCTCCTGACCCAGGCGGTCGAATTCCGGCCAGGGATCGCCAAAGTAGCGGATCCCTTCGCAAAAGGCGGGGATTTGGGCGGTTGCCTCCTGAGCCAGCGTCATGGTCGAGCCTCACTCTTTGTCGGGTTACTCCTCACTTTAAACCTAATAGAGCCTCTTGGATGTTCTAAGCAGAACTCGTCTAACTGAGGCTACCCCTCTCGGCCCCCAAGTTGGTCAAGCGGTGGGTGGTGCGGCCCAACAGGCTGTTGGCAAGCTTTCGTCATCGATGACAGACGATCTGGACAAGTAAATCAAAAGGGTAGCCAAGATCCATCCTAGGGCAGAGGTTCGGTCGCGATGGCCCGTCCTCACCCTTACCTACAATATCTAGTGTCTCAAACCCTTTAATCACCTATTTTCCCACAATATACAGATGAAAATCTGCTGGCTATTGACCAGTTTCCCTTGTCCTTTACCTGGGAGGGATCGGTGCCCCTTTTTGGAAAGCTGTGGTACATTCGAGGGAGGCCAGAACTGAGCCTTTCCGAGAAGCAGGCTAGAGGCTTTTTGGAGCAAAGCAAAGGGCTGTACTGCAATGGCTTAAGTTTGTAGGGCTGTTGACTTTTTCTCGTCTTGATTGCCTGAGGTTCTCTGGTTTTGTTTGCCCAAGTCTTAGACTTGTGGGGGGTTGCTATTTTCTAGAGGATTTGCGATGGTTGCTAGCTGTTGTTGAGCATTACTTCTAATTGCTTCTTGCCTGTTGTCGATCCGCTTGCTCCCCAAGACCGACTGCTCCATGACAGACACTCGTCCTTGTGCCCCCTGTATCGTAGATAGCGGAATTTTGGTTAATAAGCGGGATATTTACCGTCTTCTGGCGGATCTGGGGCGGGTTCGCTACTTCGATATTGTCGATGGTCGGGTACGAAAGCAGGGGGAGGGCTATGTGATGGAGGTGTTTCAGGATGCAACGGCGGCTACCTTGGTGGCCAATCGCAGCCTTTATCTCAACCTAAACAGCTTTGACTACGCCTGCTTGCGGGATCCCTCCCCCTCGGAGGTGGCAGGCCTGGAGGGGGAACGGCCCAGTGTGGTGATCGATCTGGTTCAAGAGAGCCGCATCTTGCGTTTGGTGCCTTTGTCGGATCCGCTATCGGATCCTGCGCAGTTGTGGGCGGACACTCAGGCGTTGCGGGCGGCAGCAGCGGACGCTTTGGGGGCGGGTTGGAGCCTAGAAGAGGAAGACGGTTCTTCCGACCTGCTGGATTGAAAGGGCTCAAAAAAACGTGCCGCCAGGCCCATCTTCGCTCACTCTTGAGGTGACTGTTATTATTCACACTCCCACTGCCTAAAGGCAGGGGATTCTTACGCAGTCCAGGAACGGACTCGCAAGGGGGCTGTCAAGACGCTTCTAGACAGTTCCTTGGGGCAAAGCCCCAAAGTTCTGCCTACTTAGCAAGTTAGCTGAGACATCTCCTGGGCGCTTGCCCCTACTCGGGTTTTTCACCGTTTTGGGTGCTTGCCTAGGAAGGGCACGCCTCATCAACAATCACACCATTGGCGAGCAACTTGCTTACGGGCTTTTCCTCGCCGCACTAAAATACGGGGCTACCAAGCTATCCTTGCTGTGTCATTCAGGCCCCAGTTTTTGTTCATGAGGATCCACAGAGGTTTCCCCAGCCTCCTAGACATCGCCCATTGAGAATGGGTATGGGTGGCAGAGCCCAGGGCCAATCCTGCTCGGCAAATGGAGGCAACCGGTATGATCTGTCTGGGCTGTGGGGCTTTTGGGTTGGGAGGCAGTGTGAAGGATTTTCGGAAGCTTGGCGGCAGAACGTGGAGCTTGCGCCCGATCGGATCCCTGGTGGCGATGCTCTTGCTGCTGGCGCTCAAGGCTTGCGGGGGAAGTGGTGGTTCCTCTTCGGTAAGTGTCATTCCTACTCCCATTCCAACCATCGTTCCCACCTCTACTCCAGCTGTCGTCCTCACCCCTACCCCGACTGTTCTGCCTTCGCTGACGCCTACCTCTGTTCCCCAGTTCACGATCGACCTTCGCTTTCCCGACAACAGCCTCACTCCCAGTCAGCAAGCCATTGTCCGCAGCGCGGCCTTGAGATGGCAGCAGATCATTGTCGGGGACCAGCCAGATTTGCCCCCCACCTCTATTCAGGCCGACGCATGCAATCAGGGATTTCCCAGCACGCCGCTCAATTTCCCCATTGACGATCTGTTGGTAGAGGTGAGGGCGAGAGACCTAGGCAACGAGCGGGTTTTGGGGGGGGCGGCTCCTTGCTTTGTGCGGGCCTCGAATGGCTTGCCGTTCTATTCAATTGTGCTCTTCAACAGCCAAAACCTCTCGGCTTTGGAAGAGCGGGGGGATCTGCCCATTACTGCCCTGCACGAGTTGGGCCATGCGCTTGGCTTTTTGCCCAGCGTCTGGGATCCCAAGGGGCTGACGGTAGGGTTGGTGAGGCGGGATCAGCCGACGCCGCCGGGCTATGACCCCCGCTTTATCGGCCCGCGGGCAGTTGACGCTTTTATCACATTGGGGGGGAACGCCCCTTCTGTTCCTTTAGAGAATCAGTTTGGGGAGGGATCCCGCGATGCCCATTGGCGGGAGAGCGTCTTGGGCCGCGAGCTGATGACCAGCCGCCTCGACCGGGGGGTGCCCAACCCCTTGAGCATCCTCACGGTGGGAGCCATGGCGGATATCGGCTACGCGGTGAATCCGGCGGCAGCGGATGGCTTTGAGCTGGGGCGCAGCCGGCGCTTCTCGGAGCCGCTGGAGCTGCAGGAGCTGGAGTTGGCCCTGCCGCTGCGGCGGTTTGATGCCACCGGCAGGCAGGTATGGGATCCCTGAGTCGAAAAAAGCATATCTACCTATAGCCAAGCTGCCCGTTCTTAACAATAATGAATGGCCAGTTGCAGAACTTTACGACATCGGCAAACTCTTATATGGGCATCCTCAAAAAGCTGTTCGGCGGTCTTTTTTCCTTCTTTGGCATTCTCTTCGGCGGCCTCGTGGATTTTGTTACCGGCCCTTTTCGTCCGGCGCCTGCCCAATCCGCTCCAACCCAGTCCTCTAGCCCTGCGGCAACGGCTACGCCTGCCAAGCCCAAGGTGGTGGTTGAGAAGCCGTTTGTGCCCAACGAGATCCCGGCTCCGCGTCCTAACCGTCGCCCTGGGCCGGCTTTGGATGTGTTCCGGGCTATGGTTCAGGAGATCCCTTCGGCGCGGGCTTAGTCTGCCCATCTTCGGGAGCAGCTCGTAAGATGGAGGTGACACCGCTGGAGACTGCTCTCTATGTCCGATCTCTCTTTCTCAGAACAAGAACGGCTGAAACAGCTTGAGCGTGAACTGGAGCAAGCGGCGGCGGCCTCTGGGGATCCAGGAACATCCGTTGCGTCTCAGGGGAAAAGTGCCGTCCGAGCTTGGGTTGAGACTTGGGGGCGTCCACTGGTGACGGTCTTCGCCATTCTGGGCTGTATTCTTCTGGTCGGGCTGTTCTTCCGGGTTTTCGGCACCGTTCTCAGGTGGGCAGTGGTGGCGGGGCTGGGCTATCTGCTCTACGCCTGGGTGGTGGCACCGCGGCTGGGCCTTTCCACCGGAGCTAGGCCAAAGGCGGACGACAGGGATCTGGACCGCTTTTGATGGGCAGGGATCCCTGGCGGGCTTATGCCTACCTGGCGGCAGCTATCTTGGGCTGGGCCACGGCGGCCAGCGCCTTTAAGTTTGGCCTGCAACACCTTGCGCCAACGCTTTTGCTAATTTTTTCCGCGTGCAGCTCCTGCCTGATCTTGGGGATGGTTCTGGTGGCTACAGGGCGGGCGCATCTTGTCCGCCAGCAGAAGCGATCCCAGATTGCCTTGTCGGCGCTGCAGGGGCTACTTAACCCGCTTGGCTACTACGGGGTGCTGTTCCAGGCCTATGATCGCCTCTCGGCCCAGGCGGCGCTGGCTTTGAATTACACCTGGCCGCTGGTGCTGGCTCTTTTGGCGGTGCCGCTGTTGGGAGAGCGCTTTCGCTGGCGGCTGGTGTTGGCCTTGGGGGTGAGCCTGCTGGGGGTGGTGCTGGTGGCTACGGGGGGATCCTGGGGCACCTTGCAGGCGGGGGATCCCTGGGGGGTCCTGCTGGCGGTGGGCAGCTCTGGAATCTGGGCGCTCTACTGGCTGCTCAATGTGCGGGATGGGCGAGATGCGGTGCTGAAGCTGTTTATGGGGTTTCTCTTCGGCAGCCTCTATGGCCTGCTACTGCTGCCGTTTCAGGAGGTCTCTTGGACAGTTGCGGGGCTGGGTTGGGCGGCTTACATTGGTCTGGCGGAGATGGGGTTGACTTTTGTGTTTTGGCTGCGGGCCCTGGAGCTGGCCCACGAGCGCGGATCCCTGGCCAATTGGGTCTATGTAACGCCATTCTTGTCGCTGGGGCTGATTGGGGTGCTGTTGCGGGAGCCGATCGCGCCGGGATCGGTGCTGGGCCTGGGACTTATCTTGGCCGGCAACCTCTGGGGATCCCGGCGGGAAAAACCTCAGCCTGTTCTTTCTTAAGGCTATGGCGGTGAATCCCATTCCTCTCTATGTAGCGGCAACGGCCCACGGGTTTGGGCACGTCACCCGGCTGGCGGCGGTGGTGAACACTTTGCGGCGGCAGGATGCGCAGATCCTGCCCATTTGGGTGACGCCGGCCCCCGCCTGGCTGCTGCAGCGCTACGGGGAAGGGGAGTTTGTGCACCGGCCGCGGGGTTTGGATGTGGGGGTGGTGCAGCCGGATGGCTTGCAGGCGGATCTGCCGGCCACGCTGGCTGCTCTCAAGGCGTTTCAAGCGGGGGCTGCCGACCTCATCCGGGAGGAGGCCGAGTTCATTCGCAGCCAGGGGGTGCCGTTGATCCTGGCGGATGTGCCCCCCATCGCCACCGCCATTGCCGAGGCCGCCGGGATCCCCTGCTGGATGGCCAGCAACTTCGGCTGGGATTTTATCTACCAAGACTACGGCCCCCAGTTTCAGCCCTTGGTGGCCTGGATCCGCGAGCTGTACGGGCGGTGCCAGCGGCTGTTTCGCCTGCCCTTTGCCGAGCCCATGGGCGCCTTTCCCTGCCAAGAGGCAGTAGGGCTGACGGGGTCGGATCCGCGCTACTCAGGAGAGGAGGTGGCCCAGCGCCTGGGGCTAGAGCGAGAGCGACCCACGGTTTTGTTGACCTTTGGCGGGCTGGGGCTGCAGGGCTTGCCCTACGGGCGGCTGGAGGATTTTCCCGACTGGCAGTTTCTCACCTTTGACCAGCAGGCTCCTGCCTTGCCCAACCTGCGAGTCCTAGACGGTCAAGTGTGGCGGCCAGTGGATGTGATGCCCCTCTGCCGCTGGGTGGTGTCCAAGCCGGGCTATGGCACCTTGGCAGAGGCACTGCGCTGTGGCACGCCCATGGCCTGTGTCAACCGCTTTGGGTTTGCCGAGTCGCCCCTGTTGGTGGAGGGATTGCGGCGCTACGGATGGCACCGCATCCTCTCGCCGGAAGAGTTCTTTGCGGGATCCTGGGACTTCCTGCGGGATCCCCCCTACCCACCCCAGGCGTCGGAGAAGTTGGATCGGGGGGGCAATGAGGCCATTGCCGCTGCCATCGCGGCCTTCCTGAGGCAGTAGCATAGGGAGCAGCTTCTTGGAGCGGATCCCATGGCCGGCAGCACGACTGAGTCTTTGCGGCAACTCTACGAGGAACTGCCCTATCCCAACGTGCCCCTCGAGACGTCAGGCCGCAACGCCATCGACAGCCTGTACCGCCTGAGCTGGACGACGGCCCAATACGCCCGTACCCGCGCCATCCTGCCCAGCGAGGGGATCACCATCCTCAATGTCGGCTGTGGCTCTGGCTGGGAGACCTTGCTCTTGGCGGAGGCCAATCCAGGGGCGCGGCTGGTGGCCTGTGATCTGGCGCCAGAGTCAGTGCGAGCAGCCGAGCGGCGCCTGCGCTACCACGGGTTCGGGGAGGTGGAGCTCTACGCCCTAGACTTGTTGGAGGTCGAACGGCTCGGGTTGCAGTTTGACTTTATCAGCCTTAACGATGTGCTCTATTTGCTGGACGACCCGGTGGCTGGGCTAAAGGCCCTCAAGCGAGTGCTCAAGCCAAACGGGATCCTGCGGGCCAACCTACACCACGCCTACCAGCGGGAGGTGATCTTCCGCATGCAGGAGGCGTTCCAGCTGCTGGGCCTGTTTGAGCTGCCCACCCCCGAAGCTTGCCGGCGGGTGCGGGAGTTTATGGCCAGCCTGGCCTCCGACGAGCTGCGGGCTGCCCTGCACTGGGATCCCAAGATCTACAGCGACGACGCCGCCATCCGGGCCAACTACCTCTTGCCTGGGGACAAGGGATTTCTGATCCCAGACCTAATGCGCATGCTCCAAGAGGCAGAGCTGGGCTTGGTTTGCCTTGTGGACTACGCCGACTGGGATCCAGCGCTGCTGTTCAAAGACAGAGCCATGCCGGCTTGGCTAGAGGCGGAGCTGGACAAGCTCTCTCCCGCCGAGCAAAACCACCTCTACGAGCTGATCTGCCCCAACCACCGCCTCATCGACTTTTGGGCGGAGCACCCTGGCTCTTCCCTGGTCTTGCCCTGGAGCGACGCCGACTGGCTGGAGGGCAGGGTGCAGCTCAACCCCATCCTGATGGACAATGCCGAATTTCGCCGCAACTTCGCCCAGGCCTACGAAAAGAAGCTGGAGTTTACTATGAACTGGCCGGGGGCCAGCCGCGGCCGCCTCGCCATTCCGGCTCCCCAGATGGCCTGGCTGGGATCCCTCTTGCAGGGGCCAGTGGCGGTGGCCAGCTTGATCGAGCAGGCGGCCCAAGCCCATCAGATAGAACCGGAAGCGGCCCAGGAGCAGGTGCTCACCTACCTGGCGGGGCTGGAGTCGTTTCTGTTTGTGATGTTGGATCCCAGCCCAGCTTCTCTTGGCGCAGAAGGGGCTTGAAATGGCGGCAATCTGGGCCCCGCCTTGGGCGCGCAGGGGAGCGGATCCCTAGCGATCCACCAGGCGCAGCTCAAAGGTGAGGATGTTGGCGGCCAAAATTTCCAAGGCTCCCCCCTCGATGAGCTCGCGGCTGAGGGCAGCCCCGGAGCCACTTTGTTGGATCAATTCTCGGCTGCGGCGCATCGTCTCCTGGCGCTGGGGATCGTCCACGACCACCTGCCGCTGGTTGGAGAGGCTGAGGCGGTAGTAGTGGGGCAGCTCGCCGCGGGTGGCGTCAATGGCCAAGTTGGTTTCCTCGGGGGCGACGCGGAAGGGGGCGCGGGCGGTGAGGAGAGCCACCTGGATATCCTGATCCCGCCCGTCGAGGCCCTCTAGCTCGGAGATGTCGATCTGCAAGCGGAGGGTGTCGCGGTCGCGGCTGAGGCGCTCCACCCGCACCTGGTTGAAGCCGACGGCAAACTCCCGCTCCGGCTCGCCAAACCGCTGGATGGTGGACTGCAAGACCGACTCTTCGTTGAGGGGGGTAACCCGGATCAGGTAGTCCCAGTTCTGGACAAAAGCATACTCATTGGGCCCGACGCGGACATTGGGATCCACCAGATTGGCGGTGGGGCCGGGGCTGCCGGCCCGGCTGAGGGCCACCAGGTACCAGTAGTTGGGGCTGATGGGCAAGCCCATGGTCATGCGCACTTCCAACACCGGCCGCGCCCAAGCGGCAGCCGCCGTGAGGGCTGTGATGGCTGCTGCCCCGAGGCAGCTCCACAGCCAGTGCTGAGGACGAAGCTGAAGCTGCGGTGGGCGAAACCAGGTTACGGCCACAGTTCTCATGTCAGCTTTTTTAACCCCGGCAACTCGCCTTCGCGCCAGGCAACAAAAGACCCGCTGCTTGCGCGACAACTTTGGAACAGTCTAGCCGAAGATGGCCGTTGTCCGGCCAGTTGGGGCTCTGGATCCCGAAGCTGGGCTTTTGGCTAAGCCTACACAGAGGGATAGCTTGGTAGCCTCGCACTTTAGCGCGGGGCGGAAAAGCCCGAGAGCGACTTTAGTCGCTTACCAATGATGTGGGTCATTGATATAGTTTTGAATTACCTCAGCGCTAGCATTCCCCGCAGTACAGAAAAAATAACTTCTGCTCCAAAGGCTAGGTAGTTTTCGCAGGTTAGGAAACTTCTGCCTTAAATATTTGGAAGCTCTACCTTTGAATGCTTTTACCACAAGATGAATTGGGTCGGTAGGCTTAATCTCAAGAAACAGGTGGACATGGTCTGGAGCTATTTCAATCGCTCTCACATGCCAACCCTTCTCGCTAGACAGCTCCTGCCATAGCTCAAACAACCTGTTCCTGACTTCTCCTACCAAGACCTTTTTCCTTCTCTTTGGGCAAAAAACGAGGCGAACAACCGCTAGCCCCACAGCATGGTTGTAGTGATTGTACCGTTGGCTTCCCTCTCGCATTGTTGCTTACTTATGTTAGACTGCAGTTATCATGCCACTTACCAACAAGTATGGGGTACGGCTGTCAGCAGGTTCTCGTCAGGGACAGGGAGCTACTCCCCGTATTAGAGTACTTGTGTCAACAGTCTAATAAGGTGTACAACTGCGCTTTGTACTATGCGCGACAAGTCTATTTCAAAACAAAGCGATTGGCAAGCTATGGTGAGCTTTGCGCTGAAATGGTGAGAACCAAAAACAAGCACTTTATCGCAATGTATGTTTCCGCCGCACAACAGACGTGTAAGTCTGTAGCTGAGGCACTAATAAGTAGTTTTAAGACAAAGCTGAAACTTTTCTTGCAAGAAGAGATTAGCTTAAGACCAAACCTACCGCGCTACCGTAAGAAGGGAATGTTCACGGTAGCATACCCGAAGAAGTGGCTTAAGTTCCAAGAAGGAAGAGTCAGAGTGCCACTCGGCAACCAGGTCAAAGCTTGGTTTGGGATAGACGCTTTCTGGATACGATTTCCTACCAACTTAGATTGGAAAAATATTAAGGAGCTAAGAATTCTGCCCAGGCATGGGGTGTTCTACTTGGAGTGGATCTATGCTAAGCCCGCTCAACCGCAATCGCTGGATCCAAAAAAGGTACTAGCAATTGACCACGGAGTAAACAACTGGCTTACGTGCGTTAGCAACTTAGGGCATAGCTTCATCATTGACGGACGCAAAGTCAAATCCTTTAACCAGTGGTACAACAAGGAGGTGGCTAGGCTTAAGACTGACAAGCCGCAGGGGTTTTGGTCGCAGAAACTTGAGCGAATTACGGAAAAAAGAAGCCGGAGGATGCGAGATGCAATTCACAAAGCTGCGCGCAAGGTCATTGACTTCTGTTTGCACCACTCGATTGGGAGAATCATCTTTGGTTGGAACAAAGAACAAAAGCAAGAATGCGGTTTAGTTTTAATTCCAACAGGTTGGTTAAAGGAGCGTATTGCGGAATTATGTCAGCACTATGGCATTGAGTTTATCGAGGCGGAGGAGGTGTACAGTTCGCAGGCGAGCTTCCTAGATGGAGATGAGCTACCTAATTATGGTGAAAAACCCGACGGGTGGA
>NZ_JANSHO010000065.1:0-1670 GCF_047502635.1 Synechococcus sp. RC10B2 | reverse complement strand
TCGTCTCACCGCCTATCCCCCATCCCGCCAAGCTGCGCTGTGGCGGGAGTACCCCAGAGGTTCTGATGGGGAGTCGGGATCCCCGCCCAACGCCCCAGCTCCGTGATGGCGCCGACAATGCTCTCGATCTCCGTCGGTTGCCCCCGCTCGATATCCTGCAGCATCGAGGTGCGATGGGAGCCCACACGGGCTGCATCCTTCAGCCGCTCTTCCAAAGAGACCGGCAGCCGGATCCCAAATGCTTGGGCCACCGCCTCGGTTTCCTGCATCGCCGACCGAACCAAAGCATGGGTGGGCGGGTACTGGGCAATTGCGTCTTGGGCCGCGCGGGTAAGGGCGCTGATGGGATTGAAGGCGGCGTTCCCCCAAAGTTTTTGCCAGATCTCGACCCGAATTTGGGAGGTGAGGGCCACAGAAAGCTGCCCCTGCTCAAAGATGGCCGCCAGAGAGCGCAGCCGCTCCGACAACGACCCATCCGGCTCTCCCAGAATGTAGCGCCCGCCACCGGTATGCAAAACTACCCCCGGCTCTGCCAACTGCACGGCGATGTACACCACACAGCCGATCACCCGCTCGACTGGCAGATGCGCGGCGATCACCCCGCCCGGATCCACCGAAGTCAAGGAGCGCCCCTCAAACTCGCCGCCATGCCGGTAAAAGTACCACCGGGGGATACCATTCTGGACAACCACAACGGGGCTATCCGGGCCACACAGGGATCCCAATTGCGGGGCAAGCAGGGGCAAGCTGTGGGCCTTGACAGCAACGATCACCACATCTTGCCGCCCCAGCTCAGCCAAGTCGTCGCTGGCCGTCAGCCGCTCTACCCAAGCCACAGGGGGATCCCCCTGCCGGATCAGCTTCAAGCCTTGGCTGCGGATGGCCTGCAGGTGGGATCCCCGCGCCACCACACTGACTGAAAAGCCGGCGCGAGCCAGGCAAACGGCCAAATGCCCCCCGACTGCCCCGGCGCCGACGATGCCGATTTTCATGTTTTACCAAATGAGGAAATCCCTACTCGGCCCCGCCCTGGGTGATGCGCAAGATCCCGTATCCAAGCGCCACACCCACTAGGGTCAGGACGATGGAGAGCCCAGCAATGGTGAAGATCTCACTAGCCATAGATTCCTCTCAGGTGGATTGCCTCGCCCTTCAAGGATATCGGATCTTGTGCCTTCGGCCTTCCCCAGGGTGAGGCAGCCCCTCTAGCTCAATATCTCAGGAGAGAAAAACCGCAAAGATTACAGTCTGTGAAGATCCCAGCCACCTCGGACTTGATGGGAACGAGTCCCCCCCCTCTATAATGAAAGCAATTTACAAGTCTTTACTGGCGTAGGCTAAATTGTAATGCCGACAGCCGTGAAACTTGTTCGGTGGCCCTAGGGCGGCTCGTCGGGATCGCCACAGCTCTGCTGAGGATTCCAAGAGCAGTTCGGAACGCCAGCAAAGCTGCCTGAAGCAGCGGTTGGTCAGTTCTGGCCAGGAATCCGTGCAGGGAAACCAAGGCGACAAGTTCGCAGACTGAGTCTTTATACCTAGGCACCAGTCTTGCTTCAAAGGAGCAAAATTTGTAGTTTCATTAATGTCCTCATCATGTTTTTAAGGAGAGGTTGAGATGACCATCGCAGTAGGGCGCGCGCGCCAGGAGCGAGGATGGTTCGACATCGTCG
>NZ_JANSHO010000064.1:0-63853 GCF_047502635.1 Synechococcus sp. RC10B2 | reverse complement strand
CGTCCCAAAATTGTTGTGTTTGTGAGGAGCGTGTTCCCAAGGCCTTGTCGGAACGTGTGCATGATTGCCCTCGTTGCGGGTCGTGGGACAGAGACTTGAACGCTGCTATCGAGATTTTGAAGCGAGGACTCAGGTCCCCCCGTATACGGGGGGATATAGGGGGGCGGTGGGACTGCCGCTCTCTGGCTGTGGAGGATCCTGGTTTACCAGTCCGTTGAAGCAGCAACTCCGAGAAGTGATTCTCGGAAGCTCCCGTCTACAGCCCGTCAGGGCTTAGCGGGAGAGGATGTCACGTTTCGGCGTGATTTGGAGTAGCTATATCAAGCTGGGGCTGAAGATGGCGGCGGGATCAAACTGCTGCTTCAGCTTGCGCATTAGGGTCACCGTCGGGCCGAAATCGTGGGCCAGAGCTGTCTTCAGGGCTGCCGGTGCCTCCAGCAGCAGGAGAAACCCGCCCACCGACTTGAGGTGGCGCTGTAACTGTAGCAGGGATCCCACCTCAGGCTGGGAGATCCAGGCTCGCCCCAATCCACAGCCGCGATGCAGTTGCACCTGAGCGTCGGGAAATAGAGACTGAAACTGCTCTAGAGTAGCCAGGCTCTGGCTAGGCAAGCAGCCGAACTTGGCCAACACCATCCCCGCACGGCGGGAGGGCAGAGGCGGGGCTTCAGGTCTTGCCTCTTGCCAGCTCAATCCTGCAGGAGCTAGCTGTTGCACCTGGGTCATCTGTTGGGCAATTACCCGCTCGGAGCCGTGGAAATGGAGGCAGAGCTGGGGCCCTTCTGCCTTCAGCCAGAGATCCACCCCCACCGGGCTGACCGGCGCCCTCAGCACCTGCCGAGCCAAGGCTTCCAAATCGGGCAGGGATCCTGTAGCCACCAAAGTTGCTTGGGCTGCCGGCAGGGGATAGAGCCGTAGGGTCGCCTGCGTCAGGATCCCCAAACTGCCCAGGGATCCGGCGAACAGTCTCGTCAAGTTATAGCCGGCCACATTCTTAACCACCCGCCCACCCGCTTTGGCCACCTCCCCATCGGCCCGTACCCAGGTGATGCCCAGCAGCAAATCGCCGATCCCACCGTAACGCCAGCGCAGCGAGCCCGTATCGGCCGTGGCGACGATGCCCCCCACTGTGGCCCAGTCAGGGTAAAGGGGATCCACCGGCCACCATTGCCCCCGCTCTGCCAAGATGGCTTGTAGCTCCGCTAGGGTCATACCGGCCTCCACTGTCGCCGTTAGGTCGGCAGCCGCATGGTCGATCAAGCGGCGCAGCCCACGGGTACTGAGGATGAGATCCACAGCCTCCAAGCGAGGAGCCCATCCCCACTTGCTCCCCTGCCCGAGCGGCAGCACCTTCCGCTCGCGGCACTCTTTTAGGAGCTGCGCCAATTCTGGAACCGTCGAGGGAGTTTGGATGGGAATAGGAGCGGCCTGGCCGGAGAGAAAATCTGTCAGCGGCGGAGAAAAAGCCATCGAGAAGAGCTAAGCCCAAAACGCCGGCAACATCTGATCCCCTAGCTATCGGGATCAACTTGCCCAATTTCAGTGTAGGGGGCAAACTCCTCACCTGGGCAGCACAGCCACAGATGGGTACTTGATGAGGCTTAGAATGCAGCCAGCTTCCCAAGTTCCCTCGCCGGGAGCGGAGGGCTGAGAGGGGTCGCGGCAGCACGGGCTGAACTCAAGTAATCTGGCAGCCGCTCAAAATCTGTCAAATCTGTCTCCAATGAAACCAACCCAAGCTCAACTCGATGACGCGAAGATACTTGAAAAAAACAGAGCAACAGGATGGCGATTGCCCCTTTTTAGATGAAGGAAAAACCTCGATAAACCGGAAGAGCCGCAACTTAGATCGACAATTCCTGTTAACAGCGAGCTAAGAGCTTAACTTGCTCCCCAAGTCTCGGCACCAGCAAATTAAACAGCAGATAGATGTAAAGATTTATATCAAAATTCGAAACTTCTTTGCGCGACGTGGTACTCTAACTTGTAAAGTTAAGCTTGGGTTAAAGCTATCAAATGCCTAAAGCTAAAACTGCCTGCAAGTAAGTCCGTAAGTAAGTATTTTGTCTGGTCTTGGCTAAAGTTTCCCTCTGCCATACTGTTTGCAAATTTTTCTGACTGCAATTTAAGGTTCGGTTATCCCCTGACACCGACATGGTGCAAGACTTGCGCTCTTCATCGGGATCCCTGGAACAGTGCTTTGGCCAGATGCCACTCTTGGTCGGGTTCGACAGCCCCCTTGCCGAGGTTCTCTCCCTGTTGGCGCAAAAGAATGGCTCCCGGCCCTACGCCTTGGTGGTGGATGCAGGCCGAGTGGTGGACATTTTGACGGCTGTGGATTTGACACTCCCACCCAGGGGATTCTTACGCAGCCCAAAATGGACTCGCAAAGGCGCTGTCAAGACGCCCCTAGACAGTCCTTTGAGGCATAACCTCAAAGTTCTGCTTACTTCGGACTTAAGTTCCTCCAGGTTAGTTATTGCCGCGCGGGTTTTGCACCGCAGTAGGTTGTTTTCCTGGAGAAGCTCTGTACTAACTATAACAAAGAAGCAACTAAAGTGGCTCAAGGGCTTTTCCGCCCCGTACTTTAGTACGGGGCTACCAAGCTATCCTTTTGTGTTGCGGTGGGTGGCCAGCGACCGATCTTGGCAGGGATCCACCCTGGCTGAGGCGATGACCGCCCCTGTTGTAACCTTGGCCGCCGGCGACTACCGGGATCCGCTGGCGTTAAGGATCCCCCTTTTGTCTATTGGCCCCCGGAGGAGATGGAGAAGATCGCCACCGCCTTCGCCCAGGGGCTGGCTCAGGGTCGGCCCCCGCAGGGTTGGGAGCTGACCTTTATGCGTCGCAACGGCGAGCGGTTTCCGGTGCGGATTTTGGATGCCCCCTGGCAGGATGCCCAGGGGAAGGTAATCGGCATTGCCAGCGTACAGGATTTGACCCAGGAAAAAGAGTTGCAGAACCCACAACAAAAACGGCAGCACTCGCTGCACGATCAGCCAGATCTGTTTCAAAACCTCTTTGAGCAAGCCCCGGTGGGCATGGCAGTTACGGATGCGGCGGGGCAGATTGTCAAGGTGAACGAGAGCTTTTGCCAGCTCACCGGCTACACCGAGGCCGAGCTCTTGAGCATGAATTACGCCGACCTCACCCACCCTGAGGATCTGCGGCAGGAGGCAATCTATGTCGAAGAAATACGAGCGGGCCGCCGCCGGGGCTACCGCATGGAAAAACGCTACATCCGCAAAAGCGGCGAGATCCTCTGGGTTGACCTCTCGTCTTTTGTGGCGGAGACTCCCGACAAACAAATCTACGGCATTGCCTCCATTGTCGATATTACCGAGCGCAAGCGAGCCCAGGAGCAGGCTCAACTGCAACTCCACCAAGCCCGGCTGCTCAACCGCATCGCCCAAGGGATCCGGCAATCGTTGCAGGTGGAGTCCATCCTGGGTTTTGCCGTAGAAGAAGTCCGCCGTTTGTTGGATGTGGAGCGGGTGGTGATCTACCGCTTTTTCCCCAATTGGGTGGGCGAGATCGCCATGCAATCGGTCAGCCGGCCAGAGTTGAGCCTGCTGGGCCTGGTTATCGAAGATCAATGCTTTGTTAGCCAGTGGCACCAGGCCTATCAGCAGGGCCGCATTTCGGCCATTGAAGATATCGACACCGCCCCCATCCAGCCCTGCCACCGCGAGCTGCTGGCCGGTTTGGGGGTGCGGGCCAACTTGGTGGTGCCCATTTTGCAGGCGGCTGGCCCTGACGGCAAAGACAGCGAGCCGGCCCGCCTCTGGGGGCTGTTGATCGCCCACCAGTGCAGCGCCCCCAAACAATGGGATCCCTGGATGCCGGATTTTTTGCGACAAATTGCCGATCAACTGGGGCTGGCGCTGCAACAGGCGGAGCTGTTTGAGCAACTCCAAGCTGCCAACGCCGAGCTGCGCTACCAGGTGGAGGTGCGCAATGCCGAGCTGGCCCAGCGGGTGAGATACGAGCAACTGCTGCGGCTGATTGGCGACAAGGTGCGCTCCAGCCTGGACGAACAGGAGATCTTGGCCACCGTGGTGCGGGAGCTCACCTAGGCTTTCCAACTGGGCGCCTGCGGTGTGGCCCTCATCCATCCGGAAACCCAGACCTACACGCTGGCCTACGAAGCGGCGGGATCCCTGCCCCCCCTGGGCAAGGTCACTCTGCCCTTGGATCCCGTGCTTTTGCGCCAGCTCCGCCAAGGCCAGACCCTCTACCTCAGCACGGATCACCCGCTGCGGGGGCGCTGTACCCTGCTTGCCTGCCCCCTGGTTGTAGAAGAGCAAGAAGGGCAGCTTGTCTCAGGCACCGGCTCGTTGCTGGGCTTTCTCAAGTTAGTTCGCCTGCCCCAGGAGGGCTTTACCGAGGCCGAGATCCACTTTGCCGAGCAGGTGGCCACCCAGTGCAGCATCGCCATTCGCCAGGCCCGCCTCTACCAGGAAACCCAGGCTCAGCTCCAGCAACTGCAGCAGCTCAACGAGCTCAAAGAAGAGTTTCTCAGCATGGTCTCCCACGAGCTGCGCACGCCTCTGACCAGCATGAAAATGGCCCTGAAAATGCTGGAGGTGCGCGGCCTTTCCGAGGCGCAGATCCCCTATTTCAACATCCTCAAACAGGAGTGGCAAAAAGAGCTGGACTTGGTCAACGACCTGCTGGACTTGCAGCGGCTAGAGGCCGGCAGCCGCAGTCTGGAGATCGCCCGCTTCGAGGTGCGCGAGTGGCTGGAAAAGCTGTTGCCGCCCTTTGCCCTGCGCTTTCAAGAGCGCCAGCTCACCTTTATCTCCTACCCCCCCTCTGAACCCATCTTGTTCAACACCGATGTGGGGCTGCTCACCCGCATCTTGAGCGAGTTGCTGGCCAACGCCGCCAAGTACACCCCTGCCGGCCAGCAGGTTCATCTGGAAGTGGCGGTCGATTCGTCGGGTCTCCATTTGCAGGTCACCAACACCGGTGTCGAGATCCCAGCGGAGCACCTGCCGCGCATCTTCGAGAAGTTCCACCGCATCCCGCACCTGGACTACGCCCACCAGGGGGGCACCGGCTTGGGCCTGCCGCTGGTGAAAAAGGCGGTGGAGCTGTTGCAAGGGATCCTGCAAGTGGAAAGCGGCGAGAACCGCACCCTGTTCGCGGTCAGCCTGCCGGATTTGGGCAGTTCCGCCCTCACCCCCAGCCCCTCTCCCTCAGGGAGAGGGGAGCTAGATGACCCTGGGCAGCGTTGCCGGTCAAACAGCCGCCATGGCTAGCCGTTGGCTAAGGACTCCGTCCCGCCGACGCGAGCGGCAGGAGGGGGTTCTTTTGCCGGCGAAGGGGGAGAGGAGAGCAGTTGCTGCTCCACCAGGCGGGCAAACTCCCGCTCGAAGCTCACCAGGGCGCGGTTGGTTTTGCCTCCCAGGTAGAGCCCTGCTTCCGTCTCCAGGGCCCAAACTTGGCTGTAGCTGAAATAGCTCATCGCCACCCCCAGCATCAGCAGCCCAAAGCCGAGATAGACCAGCGGGATCCCTGGGTCGGATTTAATCTGCAGACCGGTGGCGCCGATAACCTCGTCTAGGTGCAGGGTAAGACGGTTGGGGAAGCGCTGGGGGGCAACTTCGTCCAGGGCCAGGCTCATGCCCTGGCGCAGGGATCCTATCCACTGGCCTTGGGTGTCGTAGAGCAGGGCCGTCCCCTGCAAATCGGGCAACAACAGCGTCAGGCCCTCGCTTAGGTCTGGCCGGGTGGGGACAAAAGCGCCCCAGAGCTTGCTGCCCGCTTGGGTGGGCACCGGCACCACCGGGATTTGAAAGGGAGGGCTGTTGTTGAGGCGGATGCGGATGCTGTCGATGCTCCAATCAGCCTGGTAGAGGGTCACCCCCCGGTAGGAGAGGGGATGGTTGACGGAAATGGTCTGGCGTTTGACCTCCTGGCCCCCATCCAAAATCGAGAGATCTGAGTAAAACTGCTTCACCCGGCCATCAGGAGCATAGTCAATCCAGAAGCGGTTGACCCGAATTTGCCAGGTGGGTAGATGAGCCAGATCCCCTGCCCCGGTTACCTGTTCAATGGCGGCGACGCTGCCGCTGGGGATCAGCGCTTGGGCCTTGAAGCCGGCAAGGCTGCCCCAGATGGCCCCCAGCAGGATCAGCAGCAGGCTGACGTGCACCAGGATAGGCCCAAACCGCCCAATCAGACCCTTGCGGGCGTAAAGTCGGGATCCGTCCTGAAACACCGCATAGCCCCGCTGGCGCAGCCGCTGCGGCAGCCCCTGCAGGGAGCGTTGGGGCAGATAGGTCCAAAAGGGCAGCCGCTGGAAGGAGTGGGGACGGGTGAGGTAGCTCCAGCGACGGGCCACCTTGAGCATCGGCCACTGGCGCGTCAAAGAACAGGCGGCCAGGCTGCTGCCAAAGAGGATCAACAGGGCCAGAAACCAAGAGGTGCGATAGACGTGATCCAGCCCCAGCTTGAGGATCAGCCGCCAGGTGAGAAAGCCAAACAGGGCCGGATGCTCGGGGTAGTGGGCCTGATAGAAGGCCACGGTTTCCTCTTGCTCGATGACCGTGCCAACCGCGCTCAAAAGGGCAATTGCCAAGAAAAGGCCGATGGCCAGACGCAGATCCGCCAGCAGCGGCAGCAGCTCATGGCGAAAGTACCGACGCAAGGGGGAAAGCCACCGCGACAGCGGCAGAGAGGGAATAACCATGGGAAGTTGTCAGCTCAAGATCTGAACTGCCCCCCAACTGGAGGGCAGCCCCATCTTAGCTTGCAGCAGGGATCCCTTAGGCCCAAGCGGAGAGGATCGTCACGGTGCCAAAGCCCACCAACACCACGCCACTGGCATAGGTAAACCAGATCGACCAGCGCCGCAGGGCCAACAGTTGCTTCATCGAGCCGGCGAACACCCCCGCCAACAGCAGCGGCGAGACCAGCCCCAGCGCATAGGCCAGCAGCAGCCCGCCCCCCACCCAGGGCTGCCCTGTGGTGGAGACCCAGCCGAGCAGGGCCACCAAAACCGGCGTGCTGCAGGGAGAAGCTACCAGGCCAAAGGTGGATCCCAGCAACACCGACCGGCCTAGCCCAGGCCACTGGCCAGGGATCTCCAACCGGTTAAACCAATCGGGGAAGCGCAAGGGGACAACTTCCAGCAGGTTCAGGCCCATGAGGATGGCGATCCCTCCCGCCACTAGGGATCCAAAGGCAGCGGTTTGTCCATAAACCCGGCCTAGCAAAGCTGCTCCCAAGCCCAGCCCGCTGAGCGTCAAAGCCACGCCAGCCGCAAAGCCTAGCGATTGCACCCAAACCTGCCAGCGCACTTCTCCGGCAGCGGCGGGGGTAGTGGGAGCGTAGCCGCCGATGTAGCCGATGGTTACCGGCAACAGGGAGAGCATACAGGGAGAAAGGCTGGTGACCAGACCTGCCAGACCCACCAGCAGCAGGCTCAGCGGAGAAAGGTGCTGCAGTTGGCCTTGGACAAGTTGCGTTGCCCATTGTTCCAGGTGGTAAAGCCAAAGCTGAAGGGTATCGGCCATAGCAGAAGCCATCGAGTCCAACCCTAAGCTAGCTCGAGGAATCCAAGCCAGAACAGATTGGCGCCAACTGGGAGCTTCAGTCCAGAAAAGTTGGGGAGCTACTTGGACTGTTGGTAGGTGGCAATGCTGCTGGCGATCACTGCCTCGGTTTCGGCTAGGCCTTTCCAGCCCAAGATCTGGGTTTCTTTCTTCTCCAGGCGCTTGTAGGTGGCGAAAAACTCGGCAATCTCGTCCAGGCGGTGCTGGGCAATATCTTCCAGCCTGGTTACGGAAGCATAGCGAGGGTCCTTAGCGGGCACGCACAACAACTTCTCATCCGGCTCCCCCGCATCGATCATCTGCAGCATGCCCAGCGGGCGCACCGCAATCACACACCCTGGAAAGGTGGGCTGATCCATGATCACCAGGCCATCCAAAGGATCCCCGTCCCCTGCCAGCGTATTGGGCACAAAGCCGTAGTCGTAGGGGTACTGCACCGAAGAGTAGAGCACCCGGTCTAGGGCCATTACGCCCATGTCTTTGTCAAACTCGTACTTGTTCTTGCTCCCGCCCGGAATCTCAATCAGGAGGTTAAGTAGGCCTGGCTTTGGTTGGGCAGGGATCCGCGACAGGTCGATCACAGCAATTACCCTCGGAATAGGTGAAACGGCCAGAGGGCATTATAAATCGAAGCGTTCCTTCAGCAGCGGCATCCCAACCCCAACTAGGGGTGACCAGCAAGTCGGGAGGCACAAGCCCCGGACTTTAGTCCTGGAGATAAGTCTCCCCATCTCGACATCCTGCAGGCTGGAGTCGACTGCCCACGCTTTCGATGTCCCTGCCGTCGCCCAGGAGTCGGGGTGATGGCGCCCCCGGCCTCCCTTTCATCCCCCCGTATAGGGTGGGAAAAAGGGGGCGCGGTGGCAGCGGCGCCAGCCCGTCCGCGTAGCTTGCGACAAGCGAGAAAGAATCCTCGTCCTCTCGGGCTGAGGAGAACATCAAGCTTGCATCCCCCCGCCCAACTCCTCGGGCAAGATTCGAACTTGCGACCAATCGGTTAACAGCCGACCGCTCTACCGCTGAGCTACCGAGGATCGAAGTATTTTCCATCGTAGGAAAAAAAAGGCCATCAAGCAACTCCCGCGGAGGAAGAAATTCTTGGCTCTGTCCAGGCCATGGTTCAAGCGGCTGTAAAGCTGCTGCCCACCGGCGCGCCAAGGCAAGCTGGGGAATGGCGTCAACCTCAGTTGTGAAAGGGGATGGCCAACAGAGGCAGGAGAGCCAGCCCCAGCCAGGCCCAACCCTGCAGGGAAAGGTGGGAGGCGACCGGGCCTGACTCCTCTTGCTGCAATAGGGCATCGATGCGCTCTTGCAGCCGTCCCCCCGCACCGGATCCCATTTCTAGGGCAAAGCCAACCCAAGCCGCTGCCGGTTGCTGCGCCATGCCATAGCCCACCACCTGCACCAGAGCCTCTCCCAGCACCAAGGGATCCACCCGTTGGGCCGCCCAGCGATCTGCCCGCAGCTCCCGCAGGGTGAGCAATTCCTGCCAGAGGACCTCTGTATTCGGCAGCCAGCCGCTGAGATGGCGCAGCCAGCCCACCGCAAACATCCACAAGGTATCGCCGTAGTGGCGGTGGGCCTCTTCGTGGGCCAGCACCGCCCGCAGGTGTTCTTCATCCAACTGCTCCAGCAGGCCGCGACTGACCACCAATTGCGGCTTCCATACCCCCACTTGGGCAGCAAAAGGGATCTCCAAATTCAAGACATAGGCCGAAGAGCCATACAAATTGACTTGGGCCAGAGCCCGCAGGCGGGCGCGTCGGCAGACGCGCCAGTACTCCCAAGCCCAGCGCAGGGCCACGCCTGCAGCCAGCGCCAGCAACAGCAGCGCACAGCCGTAGCAGAACCAGCCTCCTGCCCCGGCCATTTGTCCCCACGGCCCCATCCAAGCCAAAGCAAGGGCAGTCATTAGCAAAAACAGCGGCGGCAGCAAGAAGTGGATCCAGGCCCACTGCCAGCGCTGGGCCCAGGAACCAGCTCGATCCAGCCGCACCTGGGCCCGCCACAGCCAACTCAGGGCCAAACCCAACAGCAACATGCCCAAGTGGCTCATTGGGGATCCCTCCTGGCCTCGCGGGCCGCCCGCAACCGCTCGGCAATCGCCTGCAACTGGGACACGCTGGCCTGATCCAGGCTATCGGCAAAGGCTGCCACGGTGTCTGGGTCGCCCACCGCCAAAAACTGCTGCAACTGGGCAAAGGCCCTGAGGCTGGCAGCTTCCTGGCGAGAAAGACGGGGCCGCCACAACATCGGCAGACTCCGCCCTTCTGCATCGGTGCGACGTTCACAGCTCACCCAGCCCTTCTGGCTTAGGCGCCGCAAAACGGTAGTTACAGAGGCATAGGCCAACTCTCGGTCGGGATCGGCCAAGATGCGCTCGTGGATTTGGCGGGTGCTGGCACTGCCCAGCTCCCAAAGGATATCGAGGATCTCGGATTCCAGAGGGCCTAGTGAGAGTTGCTTGGGACGATGCTTGGGCAACATAAACCCTGGCAGGGTAGGGATCCCTATCTAGATTGACATACTCTCATACTCTCCACAGCTATGGCTTGCTGGAGCACCGCGGCAGAATGGCTCAGGGAGCAGTCCGGAGAGCGCCGTCTTCCGAGAGGAAGCGGGAGCTGAGGAAAGGACGCAGCGCCTGGGGGATGCGAATCGAGCCGTCCGGCTGCTGGTGATTTTCCAACAGGGCGGCCAGAGCCCGTCCCACCGCTAAGCCGGAGCCGTTCAAGGTGTGGACGAAGTGGGTGCCCTTTTGCCCTGCTTCTTTGTAGCGCAGGTTAGCGCGGCGGGCCTGGAAATCCCAGCAGTTGGAGCAACTGGAGATCTCGCGGTAGCGGTTTTGGGAGGGGAACCACACCTCCAGATCGAAGCAGCGGGCTGCTGAAAAACCTAGATCGCCGGTACACAGCTCCACTACCCGGTAGGGCAGCTCCAGCATCTGCAAAATGGCCTCGGCATCTTGCACCAGCTTTTCGTGTTCTGCCTCCGACTGGGTGGGGTGGGTAACTTTGACCAGTTCCACCTTTTGAAACTGGTGCAGCCGGATCAGGCCCTTGGTGTCCCGGCCATAGCTGCCGGCCTCGCGGCGAAAGCAAGGTGTGTAGGCACAGAAATAGAGCGGCAGGCGCTCGGCTGGGATCACCTCCTCCCGGTACAGGTTGGTGAGGGGCACTTCCGCCGTCGGGATCAGCCAGAGGTCGTCGTCGGCACAGCGGAAGCTCTCAGCGGCAAACTTGGGCAGTTGCCCTGTCCCCTCCAGAGCAGCGCTGTTGACCAAAAAGGGAGGGATCACCTCGGTGTAGCCAGCGGCAATGTGGCGCTCCAGCATCATGGCGATCAAGGCCCGCTCCAGAGCCGCCCCTGCCCCTACCATAGCCACAAAACGGCTCTGGGCTACCTTGACGGCACGGCCAACCTCCAGGAGGCCCAGCTTTTCGGCAACCTCGTCGTGGGGAAGGACGGGGTGGGTGGGTTTTAGCTCATCGCCCCAGCGGCGCACCTCCACATTGTCGGCCTCATCCTGGCCAACCGGCACGCTGGGCAAGGGCAAGTTGGGCAAGGTGAGCAACCGGGCGCGCACCTCCTCCTCCAGCTCCCGCTCCCGCTGTTCCAGTTGGGCGATCTCGGCCTTGAGATCTGCCCCCTGCTGCCGCAGGGCCGCCACCTCCGCTCCCTGGGGATCCGCTCCCTGGCGGATGAGCTCGCCGACCTTCTTGCCGAGGCTGTTGCTTTCTGCCTGCAGAGAGCCGCGTCGGGCCTCCAAGCGGCGGCGCTCCCGATCCAACTGGAGAATGCCGTCCAGGTCGACACTGGCCCCGCGCTTGTCCAGGGCTTGGCGTACCTCTTCTGGGCGATCCCGCAGCAGCTTCAGATCCAGCACGAGACTTGCCTGTGAGACGACCTCTGGCTATTGCTTCAGCCAGCTAAACATGGCCCTTAGCTCTTTGCCCACCTTCTCGATGAGGTGCTCCGCCTCGCGGCGGCGCATTGCCGTAAAGCCGGGCTTGCCGGCCTGGTTTTCCAAGACAAACTCGCGGGCAAACTGGCCGCTTTGGATTTCTGACAGGATCCGCTTCATTTCAGCGCGGGTTTGCTCGGTAATAATGCGGGGGCCACGGGTGTAGTCGCCGTATTCTGCTGTGTTGGAGATGCTGTGGCGCATCTTTTCCAGGCCCCCCTCGACGATGAGATCCACGATTAGCTTAACCTCGTGCAGACACTCGAAGTAGGCCAGCTCCGGCTGGTAGCCTGCTTCCACCAGGGTCTCAAACCCCGCCTTGATCAAAGCCGTGAGGCCGCCGCAGAGCACCACCTGCTCGCCGAAGAGATCTGTTTCAGTTTCCTCGCGGAAACTGGTCTCCAAAATGCCGGCCCGCGTGCCGCCGATGGCCTTGGCATAGGCCATGGCCCGCTCCCGCGCCATCCCGGAGGCATCTTGATGGACGGCAAACAGACACGGCACCCCCTGGCCTTCCTGGTAGGTGCGCCGCACCAGGTGACCGGGGCCCTTGGGAGCGACCATGATGACATCCACGTCTGCGGGCGGCTGGATCTGCCCGAAGTGGATGTTGAAGCCGTGGGCAAATAGGAGCACCTTCCCCGGCTTTAGATGCGGGCGGATCTCGCTCTGGAAGACGGTCTTTTGCACTTCGTCCGGTAGCAGGATCATCACCCAGTCGGCGGCAGCCGCAGCATCTGCTACAGTCTTGACCGTCAACCCGTCCCGCTCCGCTTTGGGCCAAGAGGGGCTGCCGGGGTAGAGGCCGACGAGGACGTTGACACCGCTGTCGCGCAGGTTGAGGGCGTGGGCATGGCCCTGGCTGCCGTAGCCGATGATGGCGACGGTCTTGCCGTCCAGCAGATCCAGGTTGGCGTCAGTGTCGTAGTAGAGGCGGGCCATAGTCGGGCTGGGTAGTTTGGTGAGCTGGCGTTTGATTAGGATAGCAGGATCTGGGGGATCCCCAACAGCAGAACTAGAGGCCATGGTGCACCGTTTTTACCCACCGCAACCGCTTGGGCTGCACACACATACGAGCCGTGGTCACGATCATGACCGGCAGCCAGTGGAGCATGTACACCAAGCCCAGAGCCGTACGCCACCAGAGTTTTCGCCCGCGCAGCCCCTCCACCTGGCGCAGGCCGCGGTAGAAGGCCACCGTCACAGATCCCATGACCAGGGCGTTCAAGGGGAGCAGCACCGAGGAGTGGCCCGTCAACAGCACCCAGAGGGTATCGGGAACTAAGGCCATCGGCAGCAGGTACTGAGAGATGAAAAAGGCCCAGAGATCGACTGTCTTGGCCATGCCCAGGCGGCGGCTGAGGATCCCTGGCCAGTAGTCGAGGTAGCGCTGGTAGCCCCCCTCCGCCCAGCGGCAACGCTGGTGCCAAAGGCTTTTCCAAGAGGTGACTCCCTCTTCGACGATGGCCGGCTCCGTCAAAAAGGCAATATCCACCCCCGCCAGGTGCAACTTAAAAGTAAGATCCAGGTCGTCGGTGAGGCTGTTCTCGTTCCAGCCGCCGCACTTTTCCAGGACATCCCGTCGCACCAGTTGGCCGTTGCCTCGCAGCTCCCCAATCCCGCGGATGGCCACCCGCTGCTGCTGCAAGTAGGCATCGGAGGCCATCTCCGCCACCTGGCCCAGGGTCCAGAAGTTGACGTTGGGGTTGCTCAAGGCTTTGCGCACCTGAACGGCGCCGATTGTCCGTCTGCCGGGGCGGGGGGTCTGGCCGAACAGCGGCAGGGTGCGAGTCAGCAAATCCGGGGGCACAATGGCGTCGGCGTCGCAGACCAAGATAATCTCCCCCCGCGTCAGGGGCAGCACCTCGTTGAGGGCGCCAGACTTGCCGCCTCCTCGCCCTGGTGGCCGTCGGTAAACTCGCAGGTGAGGGATCCGCTTTTGGGCTTCCTGCAAGATGTCGGGGGTAGCATCGCTGCTGGCATCGTCAATGGCCCACAGCTCCAGGTGGCTGCTGGGGTAATCCAACTGGGTGAGGCTGTGCAGCAGCCGCGGCAGCACTGCGCTTTCGTTTTTGGCCGGGATCAACACCGCCACTCGCGGCAGAGGAGAACCCGCCAGCGCTAAGGGCTGAGCCCCGCCCACCTCAGGCAAAGGCAGGGAGGCCGTTTCGGCGGCGGCGGGATCCCAGGCCATTGTTCCAGGAGGGTAAAGCCTCAAGGGGGGCGGCAGAGCCGCCGGTTGCAGCCGGAACAGGCGGTTGATGTGGATGACCATGAAGGTGGCCAGGCCAACGGTAAACCAGCGGGCTACCGCTACCTGGTGCATCAGGCTGACCAGCCCCCACACCGTCGCCAGAACCAGGAAAGCTTTGAGACGGCGGCGCTGAGCCGAGGTGAGCAACCAATCGGGAAGATGTAGGTCCTCGAGGGGGGCAGGCTCTGACCAGACAAACTCAGACATGGCGAGCATCTCGTAGGTAACAACTTTGCCCGTACGCACCAGCCGTCCCAAGCTTGAGCCCAGCGGCTGTTAAGAGGCCGTTAATTATTGTCACCTATTGTGTTGCCACCGACTTGGGTTAAGACCAAAGGTCTTGATCTGCTACCCCACAGCAAGGGATCCCTGTCCTCCCAAAGGATATGAAGAGCTTATGGGTTGCCGCGAATTTCCTTGATCACCCCATCTTCCAGCAGGATCTCCACCTGCATTTTCTGGATCAGGTTGTCTCCCTTTTGCACGCGGAAGAAGCTCTCCACGCTGCCCTGGAGCACCTCTTGGTTCAGCTCCAGGTTGTTCAGTTGGTTGATCTGCTGAAGCAACTGGTTTTTTTGATCCAAGAGCTTGATCTTTTGCTCGTTCACGCGGCTTTTCACCGCTTCCACCTGTTGGAGCACCTGGGGGCTGTTGGGGTTAGGGCTTTGCTTCTCCAGCTCGGCAATGGCCCGCTTGCCCTGAAACTCCAGTTGCTGCATCTGAGCATCGGTGGCTTCGATCTGCCGCTCCAATTGCTCCTGCATTTCTTTCTTCCAAAGGGGGGTGACCACCACCTTGACAGGGATGGTGCGCTTGAGCAGTAACTGAGTGCCGTTGCCGACGTTGTTTTCTTCCATAAGACCTATCCAGGCAGACTACCAAGCAAATCAGGGGGCCCTGTGCTTACAGAGAATTGTCCTCTAGCAACCTTGGAGAAGGAGGCTTGACAGACCACAACTCTCCCCGCCGCGGCGGAGAATCCGTCTACTTATCCTACCGGCTGGGATCCCCGTAGTAAAGTCTGGATCGGGGGGAAATGGCAGTTTTGGTTAAGGATCTTGAAGGTCGCTGCCGTGCGGCGCCGCAAAGTCAGTTAGCGTGAAAGACGGTGTTCTCGGATTTTGCAGCAGCCATGAGCGAACTGGCCTCAACTCCCTTGCGGCCCTCGGCAGGGGCTGCCCAGCCGGTGCGGATCGCCTCCCGCAAAAGTGAGCTGGCCTTGGCCCAGACCCACTGGGTGATGGAGCAGTTGCAGGCCCACCATCCGGGATTGCCGCTAGAGCTGCACACCCTTTCCACCCAGGGAGACATCATCCTGGATGTGGCGCTGGCCAAAATTGGCGATAAGGGCTTGTTTACCAAGGAGCTGGAGGTCAGCCTGCTCAACGGCAGCAGCGATCTGGCAGTGCACAGCCTTAAGGATTTGCCCACCCGTTTGCCGGAAGGCCTGGTACTAGGGGCGATTACGCAAAGGGAGGATCCTTTGGACGCGCTGGTGCTGCGGGAGGAGCTGCGTGGCTACCAACTGGCCACCCTGCCCGAAGGGACGGTGATTGGCACTTCGTCGCTGCGGCGACTGGCCCAACTGCGCCACGCCTTTCCCCACTTGCAGTTTAAGGACGTGCGGGGCAACCTTAACACGCGCTTGGCCAAGCTGGAGCGGGGGGAGTACGACGGCCTGATTTTGGCGGTGGCCGGCCTAAAGCGGCTGGGCAAAACCGACCGGATCCACGAGGTGCTGGATCCCAGCGTGTTCTTGTACGCGGTTGGCCAGGGATCCCTCGGCATCGAGTGCCGGCAGGGGGACGAGCGGATTCTGGAGCTCATCCGACCCTTGGCTGATGCGGAGGCGACAGCCCGCTGTTTGGCCGAGCGAGCTTTCCTGCGGGCGCTGGAGGGGGGCTGTCAGGTGCCCATCGGCGTCCACAGCCAAGTTCGAGGGGAAGAGCTGCACCTGACCGGCATGGTGGCTGACCTAGAGGGGCGACGGCTCATCCGCGATACCCAGACGGGATCCACCGCCGATCCGGAAGCGGTTGGGGTGGCCCTGGCGGAGAAGCTGAAGCAGCAGGGAGCCGACGAGATCTTGCAGGAGATCTTTGCCCGGGCTCGCTGCTAAATTCTCTTGGCTAGCTCTCGGGAAACTGGCCAAGGGAAAGAAAAACGGCAGGGAGAGTTTTAGATCCCCCCCTCTGCCGTTACTGCTGCCAAGGACTTGCCTCAGATAGGGAACTCACATTCACAGCAGCAGTAGTTGAGCTCTACCTTAGCTTCCAAAACAGCCGTGTCGTCTTGAACCACCAACGTAACTCTGTTGTTGGCAACTTCAGCGGGAGAGAGCGTTAGGGTTTTGGTAAAAGTCTGACCGGCCGAACTCACAGGTGAAGCATATAAGAACCCCGATTGAGTTAGAGTGCCGCCGTTGTACACGTAGTACTTGTCGTTGCCCGCATCCGGAGCACTGCTACTGCTAGCCGGCAGATTGTTGCGGTAGGCAAATGTCAGGGTACCTCCCAGCCGGCAGCCTGTTTTACAAGGGGGGCTCCATTGGAAGGTATGAGCAAAGACTTTATCGGGTCGGCGATCTCCCCAGTTGACTGTCCCGAAAGGGCCCTGGAGAGTTTCCCAAACTTTGGGTGGAACCTCCGATTGAAGGGGGGAAGCAGGGTTTGGCGGAGGAGCGCTGAGGGTTACTGAGCGCAACACCATGGGTCTCGAGCACGGAAGGCCAGGCAGAGGTCTTGGCGAAAGGGGGAAAGGAACCTGGCGGAATAGCTCATCTACAGTTTCTGAGGATACTACCGGAGCTATGGGAACTAGGGAGGGTATCGATCTAGGCACAGAAGGCATAGGCTGCCTAGCTGGCTCCGGGGCCTGAGCCACTAAAAGATGATCTTCAGCCAAGGCAACACCCGAAAGAGAACCACTCTCCCAAAGGGGCGTAAGTAGCAAAGCCAAAATGCCCAAACGCAGTCCTACTTTCATTATCTTGATAGAGATGCCCACTTCCTTCTCAGCTCAAGCCAAAGCTGAGAATACACTAGCAAAGACGTTGGGGAATACAAGCAGGTTCCTTAAACTTTGTAAATTCTTGTGAATTCCAGCTCAATTCCAGCTTTTTCCTTTGCTTGATCATGTAGCGGGGCTTGGCTTCCTAGAAGGGCAAGAATTAGAGACGGGAGAAAATCCGCCGCTCAAATTTCAGCCCCAGCCAGATTACCCCGATCCCACAGGCCACCAACACCGCCGACTTGGCCAACAGGCCGGTTGGGTACTCGAAAAAGCGGGTCAGCACCACCAGGGTTAGCCCCAACAGTCCCTGCCAGAAGCGCCCCCGCCGCCCCTGCTGCAGCCCTTCCCAGCAGAGCACCACCGACAATCCCACGAGCAAAAGGGTCACGATCCAGGGAGCAAAGAAGGCCAAGGCTACCTTTGCGGTTAGGTTCAAAGGCAGGGCGCTGCGGATCCCCAGCAAAAGCGCCAAGGCAACCAGAGAAATCAGAACAGCAGCATCCTTCAGCCAAGACGAAACGGGCTGGGATCTCTTCTCCTGCCAACCCTGCCACCAGCCCCAGCCCGTCAGCAGCAGCAACCCCACTGCCGACAAGCTCGCCCAGGGATCCCCAACGTTCCAGAGGGGATCCTCGGAAAGATCGACCCACGTCCCGACAAAGCTCCAGACATAGAGCAGGACACCCAGCCCCAGCAGAGCCAAGTTCTGGGCTGTCGGGGCCAAATCCAAGCCTTGCTCCAGCTCGCCGGGAAGCTCTGGATCCCTTCCTTCAGTTAAAACCCGGCTTAGCCAAGGCTTATGGCGTTGGTGCCACAGACCCAACCCCCACACAACTGCAACACCAAGCAGATGCAAAAGGGTTAAACCTTGGAAAGAGCTGCCCAAACGCTCGGCTAACCCTTGCAACGCCAGGCCAAAGTTCACCACGGCCAGGGCAAAAACCCAGCGAGAGCAACACCAATAGGCCAGAGGAACCAGCAGGCCCAGGGTCAACCAAGGATAGAGGAAGTTGACAGTCCCCCAATCCACGAAGTCGGCTACCATCCCCAAGCCCAGCAGAAGGCAGGCCAGTACACCACTGGGGCTGTGACGCAAGCCGTAGGCCATGGCCAAACCGCCCATCCCCCAGGCCCAAAACAAGCCTGCCGCAGATCCCCCAAGCTGAACCCACTGGGCCATCAGGCCAATACAGGCTCCCAGGGTCAGTTCACCGGCTATCAGCAGGGCGCTACCCAGACGCTGGGATCCCTGCTGCCAAGCCTGGAAGCCCGCCACCTGCAGCCCTACCATGAGGGCCAAGCACCCCCAGGCTCTGGCCCAGCGGGGAATGGCAGCCCAGTTGGCCGCCACAAAGGAGATCACCCCCAGGCCTACCAGAACTGCGCCAAACAGTAGCAGCACCAAGACAAAACGGCTGCCGGCCGCTCGGGGCAAGCTATCCAGTTGGTAGTACTCCCACAGCCGATCCCGCTGCTCAGGTTCAATCAACCCCTGCTCCACCCAGGCATCCAGCAGGTCGGCCAGTTGGCGGCGGAAACGCTCGCCGGGGTAGGGGGGGCGGGGAGAGGTCATGGCGGGATCCCGACAAGCGAAAGGAGGCTCGGGCGTTAAGGGAGTGGGATCGCTGAGGCGATTATAGTCCCTCACCCCTGGCTCCTCTCCCTCTAGGAGAGAAGGAATTGGGATCCCACTGCCTGAAGCACCCGCTGCAACACCTCTTGATAGCCAGCTACTGGATCCCCCAGATCAAAGCGAAAGAGATCCTTGTCCAGCACTCGCGGCTCGGATCCCTCCAGATCCCAAAGACGGCAGGTATCGGGGCTAATCTCGTCGGCTAGCAGGATCTCTCCCTTCTCGTCCAGGCCAAACTCCAGCTTAAAGTCCACCAACTCTAGGCGGCAGCTTCGCCAGAAAGCCTGCAGATGGTTGTTGATGGCCAAAGCCAGGGATCCGAGGCGCTCCACCTGCTCCGGCGTGGCCAGCTGCAACAGGCGGATGTGATCTGTGGTCACCAAGGGATCCCCCAAGGCATCGTTTTTGTAATAGAACTCCACCAGCGGCGGCTCGATGGGAAGGCCCTGCTCCAGGCCCAGCCGTCGGCAGAGGCTACCCGCTGTGCGGTTGCGCACCACCACTTCCAAAGGCAGGATGTGCAAGGCTCGCACCTGCATCTCGGTGGGGCCGGTTTGGGCCAAGAAATGGTTGGGGATCCCTTGCTGCGCCAGGTAGGCAAACACATGGCTGGAGACGGTGCAATTCACCTCTCCCTTGCCGGCGATGGATCCCCGCTTTTGGGCGTTGAAGGCGGTGGCGTCGTCTTTGTATTGGCAAAGATAAACCCTGGGATCGGCAGTGCGGTAGATGCGCTTGGCCTTGCCCTCGTAGAGCAGCTCTTGGGGGGAGAATGGCATACGCTAACCCCTAATATCCGGTCAGCCGTCCGCGGATCCCTTGCCAAAGGGTAATGGCCAGGATTCGCAGATCCAGCCACAGGGACCAGTTTTGCACATAGTAGAGATCATACTGGGTGCGGCGGGCGATGCTGGTGTCTCCCCGCAGGCCGTGGATCTGAGCCCAGCCGGTGAGGCCGCTTTTGACCAAATGCCGATCCAGATACTTGGGGATCTCCTGGCTAAATTGCTCGACAAAGTAGGGCCGCTCCGGGCGGGGGCCCACCAAGCTCATTTCCCCCTTCAAAACGTTCCAAAGCTGGGGCAGCTCATCCAGGTTGGTGCGGCGCAAAAAGGCTCCTATCTTGGTTCGGCGCGGATCCCCGGGGCGCGTCCAGCGCGGCTGGCCGGGTGCTTCAGCATCCACCCGCATGGTGCGGAACTTGGCAATCCAAAAGCGACGCCCATCCAAGCTCACCCGCTCCTGCCAATACAGGATGGGGCCGGGGCTGCTGCAGGCCACCAGCACGGCGATGACCACAAACAGGGGGCTGAGCAACAGTAAGCCCAGGGAAGCTCCCAAGATGTCCATAGCTCGCTTGAGGAAACGGTTGTGGGCGTAGCGCAAAGGGGGGTGGCGCAGCGTCAGCAGCGGGATCCCGTCCAGAGAGTGGAACTGCAGGTTAACCGTTAAGAAGCCAAGAATATCTGGCACCAGGCGCACCTGCACCGACAGAGCCTGCAAAGTAAGAAGCAGGGGCGCGTTGGCCAGCTCCGGCTGCCCAAACCACACCTCTTGGATCTCAGGGTGAGCTTGCACATAGGCCACCAGATGAGCGGGATCCAGGCGCTCCAGCTTTTGCAGAGGCCCCGCTTCTGGCGCCGAGGGATCCCCGGCCACGGCCCAAGCCTTGATCTCAAACCCCAAAGCCGGGCAGCGCTCTAGCCGCTCCAGCACCTCGGCCAACAGCAAGCCGGATCCCACCCAGATCACCCGTCGCCGCCCCTGGCCGCGGGCATACAGCCAGCCCATGCCCAGCCGCAGCGCTAACCGCATCCCCGTCAGGCCGAGCAGGGCCAGCAGGCCGGCATAGCCCACTACCAAGCGCGACAGCGAGACAGAGCGCACGAAGAAGGCCCCTGCCAACACCAGGCCAAAGGTCACCCCCAGCCCCAGCAGCAAACTGGCCCATTCCTCAAAGCGGGATAGGCGCTTCGATTCGCCATATCCGCCCAAACCGGCCTGAACGCCCCAGTAGCTGAGAACGGTCAGCAATCCCAGGCCGGCATAAACATCCCACGGCAAAAGCTGGTGAGGGCGCAAGCTGCGCAGCCAGTAACCTGCCCCAAAGGCCAACCAAATACAAAGGCCATCCCCGAAGCAAGCTAGGGGCACCCACAGACGATGCGGATCCAAGCGAAGGGCGTAGCTGCGCAAAGGTTCCGTCTCCCTGGTGCGAAAGGACTCCGTCCCGCTAGCGCGATCGGCCAAGAGCTATCTCCTCCAAAAACGAAGACTGGGAACAATCTTATGAAAAGATTATCCCCTTGAGGCTGCAAGGACTCCGTCTCGCTAGCGCGATCGGCCAAGTTGACTCAAAAAACTGGTAATAACGGCGAGAAGTTGAGGATTAAGAGGCTCAGTTTCCCAGAGGAGCAATTTTCAAAGGGCTCCGTCCCGCTGCCGCAATAGGGCTGGCTACCGCCAACAACGACAGGCCAAAGGGCAACGAAAACTTGGGGATCAAATAGGCTTCCGCGGCAAAAATCTCTGCTAGAAGTTGATTGAGCCAAAGGGGCGGCATTTTCAAGTCTGGACTTTCCCGCAGGCGAAGTATTTTCTGGGCTAGGCGGATCCCTGCTGCCAGAGGGAAGAGAAAGCTGTTGAAAAAGGTAAAGGTATGAATTTGCAAGCCGGCGCTCTTGAGTAAGGAGAGAAGTTGTGCCGCTGTGTAGCGTCTCTTGTGGTGATTGAGCTCGTCATGGGCGCTCCACAGCCAGGGATAAGCCGGCACCGTGATCACCATGTAGCCAGATGGCTTTAACCTCTGGATGAGGGCTTCCAGAGCTGCTGTGTCTTCGTCTAAATGTTCCAGAACGTCCAGCAGAGCAATTAAATCAAATTGTTGAGAGCCAAAAGGGATCCGATGCGGCAATTCGCCTTCTTCCACAATCGCAATGCCACGAGCCCGGGCCAAAGGCAATGCTATTTCGCTTCTTTCCATGGCCCAGACTTGGCCAAACTGAGACAACATTTCCAGGTTGCCACCGCTGCCACATCCCGCTTCCAAGATACAAGCTGAGGGAGGAAGAGGGATCCCTGCAATAACCCGGCTGAGAATCTGTCGGCGGCCCACAAACCACCAATGTCGATCCTCTAGGCCTGCCATTTGTTCATAAGCTTTGGGATCCATAGTCGTCCCCAATGGTTGGGAACTTGTTAGGGAGAAAGCCTGGCCTTGCCCCAGCGGTTTTGGCGGTACCAGGCGGCCACATGGGGGCACCAAGCCTCGAAGTGGGGCCACATCAACTCGCACAGCTCGCGGATCTCCCGCTGGGCATCCTCCTTAGCCCGCAAATCCAGAAAGTGCATCAAGCTGCGGCAATTAAAAGACACTACAAAATGTTGGCGGATCCCGTAGCCGATGATGTTACGAGCATCCTCATAGGGCACCCCACACTCTTCGACCAGGCGATAATAGGCAATGGCCTGGCTGCGATACTGCTCAAGAATGATGTTTAGGGCCTCGGGAGAGATGGGCTTGAAGCCTTGGCGGGTTTTGGCTTTGCCTTCCTTGACGCTGGCGGGAACGTAAAATAGAGTTTCCAACTCTTGCAAAGCTAACTCTGCCCCGGTTTTGTCGGCAAAAGCAGAAGTTTCGTCCCAGCCCCCCGTATACGGGGGGCTAGGGGGCTGGTTGGGGGGGCCGGGCGGGGGGTTGGGGGGCGTTCTCCGGGGCCCAGACAAGAGTCTTTTGCCCAAATCGGCAATTTGCTGGCCTGTATATCGAAAAGATTGAACGTCGAAAGAAATTCCCACCCGATGAGTACGGGCCTGTTGCATGACAGCATGGGGAAAATAGCCTACCCCAAACGTGATCTGAGGGTGCTCCAGCGGCCCATAGTGGCCACGGTTGCCCTCCAGCAGATGCCGCACCACGGCCTCGCCATATTTTTCCGGGATCCGGCTTTCTGGGGTAACAAAATCAGGGCTGTGATCTTGGTGCATCGCCTGGTAGATCACCCGTTCGGGATCTGGGGTTTGGCTGAGCACCACCACTTGAAATAAGGCATCCACGGGCTGTGTCCCCAAAGCTAGAGACGACTGGCTAGTCTCACAGTATAGAGAGGATCAAGCCGCAAGCAGCCTTGCTATAGGAGCCTACGAGCCCGCGTTTCCTCTGCCAGCACCAAGTTTAGGCCCGGATTGCTGCGCATCAGCCCCGCCACGTAAAGGGTATAGACTTTCCCTGCCTCTAACTGGAGGTCAAACCGTTGCAAGGGAATGCTCCGGCCAGGAGACGACTGCCCACCTGGCGCGGGGGCTGAAGGAGCTATGGCCACCTGAATTTGGGTAAAGCCGGGTCGCATGGCTTGAAAGGTGGAAACTTGCCCGAAGGCCAACTGAGGTATCAGCACCCGCCCTTGCTCCCCCTGCCATTGCAGGGCCGGCGCATCAGGGGCAGCGTGAACAAACCGAACCAGGGCTTGGTCAAACAGCGAGTTGATGTTGTCTTCCAAAACTAAGGCCGTCACGCGATTGGGCTCGTCAGCAGCCACCACCGAGAACACTCCCCCGCCTCTGAGGTTGGCCACAGTTCTGGCCGCAACCGTTCGCGCTAGCGGAACGGAGTCCTTAAAACTCGCGGGCTGGCCAGGGCTGGTCGTCTCAGGGGTTGAAAACAAAACAATGTCGTACTCGCCCGCCGGCATACGCACGTACTCGCTCACCGAGCCATAGGCTACACCTTGAGCAGCCCTTACCCCCCCCACTTCCAAGTCGATCCGAGGGGCATTGGGGGCCACATGCACCAAGCGCACCTGGATCTCAGAAACTCCCGCGGATGCCGAAGGCATCGGGATGGCACAGCCGGACAAAAGCCCCGGCATTAAAGCCCCGCCCACCACGCAGAGGACTGCGCTCACCCACTGTCGCACCATGTTTACACTCACTCCTACTCCTCACACCCAGGGTTCATAAGGGAGATCGAGCGGAAGAGCCCTCTCGCTCCCCAAAAGTTCGGGTTAGCGCAAGGGATCCCATCCCCTGCCGCCAAGGAACCTGCTCTTGTCTTACCCCAGTTTTGCGCCTGATGCCATAGAGCCGGCCAGGATTTGCGGCCCCCCTAAATCAAAGGGATCCCGGCGGCCGGACCCAGAAGAGCTGGGCGAGAAGAGCGGCGGCTGAACAAGCGGAAATAGGTGCTGACGGCCAACTCTTTCAGCGGGAAAAGCAGGTAGGTGAGGGGGTTGATGGTAACGATGATGTTGCGGCAATCGCGCTTGGCCTGGGCCAGGATCTGGGCGGCCACCCAATCGCCTGACATGACTCCAATCGGGTTGAGCTGGCTCTTGAAGGGCCCGAGGATGAGCTTGCGCACCACACAGGGGGCATCGAGACGGCGTAGGGTAACCAGATCGCCCAGGGCCCGTTTGGAGAGCTCGTAGAGAGGGCTAAAAGCAGGGCTGACCTCGGCTTCGGAGGTGTTCACCCAAACCTCTTTGGTGGCCATTTCCCGATTGCCGCGCACCGTTTGGAAAAACAGCTCCATCAGGCGCCAAGCGGAGAAGGTGTTGACAGCATAGGACTGGTGGACCGACTCGGGATCCCGCTCCCCATGCACGTTGAGGCCGTGGTTGATCACCAAGATATCGACTCGTTCCAGGAGCCCGGCCAGGGATCCCTCCTGACCCACCTGCCAGTGGATGGTCTCCACCGGCTGGGGCTGGCCGTCCACTTCGATGGCGACCGAATCCGCATGGGAGCTGAGGGCGATGACTTTGGCCCCATGGCGGGAAAAGTGCTTCAAGAGGGCCCGGCCCAGAGTGCCAGAGGCACCGGTGACGGCCACGCGCTTGCCTTTAAAGGAGAGACTGGTGCCCATGATCCGATCCACTAAGGTCAGGGTGCCGCAAAAGTAGGCGTTGGTATCGTCGAAGTGGTGCCGCCAGTGGTAGGCGCGGTTGACATGCCACTGGGCAGGAGGAGCAGGGAAAGGCCCGGGTTGGTGGGTAATGTCCGTCTGCAGGGCCAGCCCACAGCCGCGCAACATGCCGGCAACCAGAAAACTGGCCGAGTAGAGTACCCCCACCGCCGCCGCTAGGCCATACAGCCAGGATCCCTGTCCCAACAGCACCACCCAAGGGATCCCGGCCAGGATCATCGTCGCCGCTTCGGGGACATCGTGGTGCCACTGGGATTCCCGGTATAACTTTGGGTCTACCACGCTGAGATCGGGGCGAAACAGGCGGTGGTGCAGGGTGTGTTTGGGCATCAGCCAGGGCCACTGGTGAGCTAGCCAATGGCGCACATCCCGCACAATCTCGGCCCAAAGCACAGAAGCCAGGGCCACAGCCCCGACCCCCAGCCACTGGGCTACGCTGCTAACCTCCATAGGGCTTTGCTGGCAGTAGCCGAACCATCCTGAGCTCGCCGTCGCCTCTTTGCATCAGCGACCCCTAGGAAGAATCATCGCAAAGAGGCCATCCCAATCGCAATCAAGACGGCCAACAGGACCCTCAAGGAGCTTTGGGCGAGAGCTCGCGGATCTCAACCGTATCTCCAACTTGCAAGCCCAAGGCCGCTGCCGTCCCGCCACGGAACTCCAGCACGCTGTCCACTAGCTGGCTGGGGGGAGGCCCATAGGTGGGGCAGGGCAGGGCGGGACAGCCGGGCACATTGGCGGCGATGTACACCACCCGGCCTTGGTGGAGAAAGATAATGTCCAGGTTCAGCGGTGTGTTAAACATCCAGAAGGCAGCCGGCTGGGGCGGGTCGAAGGGAAACCACATGCCGCGATCAGGCGGCAAATCGGTGCGAAACATCAGGCCCAGCCGCTGTTGCTCAGGGGTGCGGGCCACTTCCAGCTCAAAGCGCCGGCCAGCGATGGTGACTTCTGCTGCCACCGGCAGGTGCTGGGGCTCTCCTTTGGCCGAGGTCGCGTTGGCAACGGCTGCCGTCTCCTGGGCTTCTAAAGATGAGGATCCCCCAGCAGTACATCCCAGCAGCAGAGCCAGGCCTAAGGCAATCCCGCCCGCTGTGGCAACCCGGCGAGAGCGCCGCCCCTCCCTTGCCCGCAAACTCATCCCTTGTCTCCTGCCGAGCTAGCTGTGCAGGCTTGATCCTACCCTGCTCTTTAGGTTGAAGAGGGAGGGGATCCGTAGCCAGTTTGGCCGGGATCTCCTGCGGGCTTTGGCCTGTCGATCTCTCCTCAAGCGCAAAGAGCCATCCACCCCCAACCCGATACCATAGCCATAGAGTCTATCTATCGTTCCCCACCCGGCCAGGAGAGACCCCATGAAAGACCTTTTGAGCAGATCCTCGCTGAGCCGGAGCTCGCTTCTGGCTCTGTTTGGCCTATTGCTTTTGGGTCTCTGGCCCGCACAGGGGATGGGATCCCAGGAGGCCCCGGTGCGGATCCCGTTTGAGCCGACCGTGACCTATGGGGAAGGCTATGGAGAAGAGGCTGTGGCCCAACAAGCCCAAAGTCGCTTTGCGCTAAAGCTGTTTGATCGCCTGCTCCAGCAGCAGCCGCAAGAGAACCTCTTTTTCTCTCCTTTGAGCATTCACTTGGCTCTGAGCATGCTGTACAACGGCGCCGCTGGGGAAACGCAGGCGGCCATGGCCGAGGTGCTGGAGGCCCAAGACCTCTCCCTCCATGAGTTGAACTGGACCAATGCCCAGATGGCGCGCTGGCTGGTGGAGCGATCCCAAGCAGAAGGGCCGATCCAGGTGCAAATTGCCAACGGCCTTTGGGTCGATCAAACCCTCACCCTGCGGCCTCCCTTTTTGCAGGCGCTGGCCACCTATTACCAAGCAGTGGCCAATCGGGTGGAGCTGGGATCCCGCCAGACGGTGCAGGCGATTAACCGTTGGGTAGCCGAGCGCACCCAGGGCCAGATCGACCGCATCGTGGATCGCCTCAGCCGGGAAGACAGGCTGGTTTTGCTCAACGCCATTTACTTCAAGGGAGAGTGGACCCAACCCTTCGATCCGGCCCTGACAGAGCCCCAGCCCTTTACCCGCCCAGATGGCCGCCGTGTCCAAGTGCCGCTGATGGCCCAATCCGGTCGCTACGGCTACCGGGAGACCGAGCAGCTCCAGGTGGTGCGCCTGCCCTATGGGGAAGGGGAACTGGCTATGGTGATCCTGCTGCCCAAGCCAGGGGTGAGCCTGGAAGCCCTGCGACAGGAGCTCAGCCCAGAAACTTGGCAAGAATGGACGGGATCCCTGCCCACCCGCCCCGGCTCGCTGCGGCTCCCCAAGTTTAAGCTGGCCTACGAAACCGATCTGGTGCCGGCTTTGCAACAGTTGGGCCTGGGGATCGCCTTTTCCCCTCAGGCCGATTTCAGCCAGATGACCCCAGAGCCGACGCAGGTCAGTAGAGTCTTGCACAAGGCGGCCATCGAAGTAGATGAAAAGGGATCCGGGGCGGCAGCCGCCACCGGGGTCATCGTCTCCCGCACCGCCAGCGACCGGCAAGAGCCCTTCCAGTTCGTAGCAGATCGCCCCTTCTGGTTTGCCATTGTGGCCTCCGGAGCCAACCGGGAGGCGCAAACTGTGCTGTTTATGGGATCCGTAGTCAACCCCAAGTAGAGGGCTGTAGCTCTGCTGGAACCTCCGGCTTGGGCGCCCCCTCCTTTTCCACAAGCAACTGGGCACGGCTGGGACGGCCCCACAGCACCTGCTCCTGCTGGTAAACCACCATGCCGGGTGGGGATCCCTTGGGTTTGAAGACGCACTTAGGGCGGGTATACACCACCGGTACCTGGTCGCTGAAGCGACCGCGGCTAAAATACGCCGCCAGATCGGCAGCCGCCTGCAGATCTTCACTTTCGGCCACCGCGCCCGGAGGCAGGCGCAACAGCACGTGGCTACCGGGGATCTCTTGGGCGTGAAACCACCAATCTTGGTCTTGGGCCACGCGGAAGGTCAGCCGATCATTTTGCCAGTTGTTGCGCCCCACCCAGATGGAGAAGCCGCTGGGGCTAGTGAAGCGATAGGGGTTGAAGCTGGCTGAAGAGGCCCGTCTGGATCCCTCTGCCCGGCTGGGGCTCTCTAGGTAGCCTTGTTGAATCAGCTCGGTCTCAACTTCTCGAAGGGCGGCCAAGTCCTGGGGATCCCGATAGGTTCCCAGATGCTGCAGGGTCGCTTCCACCTGCTCCAGGTAGCGGATCTCTTGCGCTACAGCTTCTAGCAAGGGCTGGACGGCCTCCTGGGCTCGTTTTTGTTTGCGGTGCTTGCGGTAGTAGGCCTGGGCGTTGAGAACAGCGTTTTTCTCCGGATCCAGCGGGATCTTGACCATCTGGCCGCTAAAAAAGTCTGGCAGCTCCATCAAGCTCAGCCCTGGCCGCCAGAGGTGGAGATGGGCCATGAGCAGATCGGCAGCCTGCTTGGAGGCTTCCGCTTGGGCCGAGTCGGCCAGCATCCTCTCGAAGTGCTCTTGCCGCTGGCGGAGTTTTTTCAGCAGGGCAGCCAGCTTTTGCCCCAGGCGCTGCCGCTCTCGCTCAAAGCGTTCGCGGTTGAGCTGGGCTTGGTAGTAGGCTTCCAGGAGCTGATGCAAGTTGGGTGTAGAGGGATCCCCGCCAGAGCCCCTCCAGCCGAGAACAGTGTACCCCTGGGGGGTAAGGGCCGGCTTAAACTGAGCCGTTTCCAGGCGGGCCAGCCAGTCCTGCCACCAAAAAAACAGGGCCTGCCACTCCTGGGGCGAGAGTTGGTTGCTGGGGGTTTGGGGTGGGATCCCGGCCTGCAGGCACATGGCCTCTGCCAAATGCCGGCTCAGGCCGCGGTAGCAGCGCAGCAGCCGCTGAGCAATGGGGCCAGGGATTAGGGCAAGACGCTCTTGCCACTGGGAGAAGGGCTCGGCTCGCTGGGGGATGGGATCGCTTAGGGCAGGGGGAGCTTCGTAAAGTAGACCTGGCTGCACCGGCCGTACCCGCGACTGTCGCTCGCTTACCCCGTGGCCGCAGGCCAAGATCATGCCCCCCTCGTCCACCAAGATGGCGTTGCTGTACTTGCCCATCACTTCCAGATAAAGGTGGCGTTGAGGGGGATCCGCGGGGCGAGGGGCAAAGCGAAAGTCAATCACCCGCTCCCACTCGTCCAGCAGCGCCAGCTCCGTCAGCGCCAAACCCCGCAGGTGCCGTTGCAGGTGTTGGCTAAAGGGCAAGTCCTCTGCTTCCTTGGGGGGAGCCTGACAGAGGTGAACTCGGGCCGCCTGAGGATGCCAAGACAGTAGCAAGCAAGGACGCGCCTTGAGGGTGCGCAGGCCAATCACCACCGTCCACAGATCCGTCTGCTGGATCCACTCCACGCGGGCAGGCAGCAAGGGATCCCCCCCGGCCTCAGCCCCTTTTAGATCTGCCAGCACAGCACGGAGGGTGGTCAGGTCAACCGGTTGCATCCCTGCTGCTCCTTGGGATCGGGCAACGCCTGGGGAACTGAACGAGGGCCTCCTTCCATTATCTTCCGCTCCCCTAGCTGGCGCTGGCAACAAAAAGACTCCGCCCAATCGACTTGAGCGGCAACCAAGGGGCTGCATTGGGGCAAGAGGCTTGGTACTTCCACCTTTGGGCTTTTTGGCCCAGGTGCCTTCAATTCTCAGGCAGAAACCCCGAGCTGCCTAGTCCTCGTCTTCATCGTCATATTCTTCATCATCGTACTCCTCCTCTTCCACTACCTCGTCCAGATCGAGCAGCACAGCATTGAGTTGGTCGAACAGGGCTGGCGAGTCCTCTGGGTTCAGTAGGTAGGGATCCCCCTCGTCAGGCAGGGCCACGTAGACCAGAACTGGGTCGAGGGGCGTAAAGATGCCGTATTTCTTGTCTTTGTAGAAGAAGGTAGCCAGCAGTTGGAATTCCTGGGCATCTTCCTCGCTTTCGCCCAGCTCGAACACATCTTCCTCTTCAACAGGGGGCAACTCTCCCTGCACCGTCAGGATGTCGAAGCCGTTTTGCTGCAGAGTCAAGTTCAACTCCTCCAAGACGGCCTGGATGGTGGGGATAGCAGCCTGGAGCTCCTCTGGATCCGGCTCATCCAGGATCCCTTCCATGTCCGCATCTCCGTTCACCGCTTGGCCGGGCTCTTCTTCCCCCTCCCAAACCAGAACTTTGATCACGGCGTCCACGGGCGTGGCCAGTGCATAGGCTTGTTCCTCAATGACCACCTGCCTCAGGATCTCGCATTTCAGAGGCTGGTTCTGCTCGTCGCGGAGCACTAAGGTTTCGCGGGATTCGGCCATGGAAAGCAACCCAGGGTAGGAAAATGAGGTCAACCAGAGCTTATTCTCCCATGTTCTGATCCCCCGCAGAACTCAGGGATCCTCGTCGGCACTGCCGGCTTCGGCCTGGGCCAGGGCTTCCAGAGCCAGCAGGATCTCCTCTTCTCGCTGGCTATAGGTCTCTTCATCGATCTCCCCCAGATCGAGCTGAATCTGGAGAGCGGTGAGTTCTTTCTGGAGGTTTTCTTTGCTGTCGAGTTGTGCCTCGGCCCGCTCGCGAATCTGCTCCGCCAACCACAGCAAGCTCTGGGCCGGCCACGTCAGCAATTGCCAAACCATCCCCGCGCCTCTCCCGTGATTTAGGTCAATCCTAACAAGCGGATCCCACCTCCGCCTAAAGCCCGATAACCGATGCTCAGACCCTCCCAAAGGTGGCGCCATAGACCCGAAACAGAGGGATCCCTGCCGCTGGACTCTGCTGCTGGTTGCCGTTGCTCCTGTTCCAGCAACTCCAGCAGGTGGGTGTTGTTGGCTGCCCTGGCTGCTTCTAGACGATGGGCCAGAGAGACAGCGATGTTCCGCCGATGGCGGGCCAGAAAGCTAGCTCCACTCGCTTCAGCAGTTGCGCTCATAGAAATAGATAGAAAAAGGCCGAGGCAGTTGAACGGGCTATGGAGGTGTTGAGACGAGTGGGGATCGCCGAGCAAGCCGAGAAGTATCCTGGTCAACTTTCGGGGAGGCAGCAGCAGCGGGTGGCGATTGCCCGCGCTTTGGCCATAAATCCGGCGGTGATGCTCTTCGATGAGCCCACCTCGGCCTTGGATCCGGAGATGGTCAAAGAGGTGCTGGACGTGATGCGGGAGCTGGCCCGCTCGGGCATGACCATGGTGTGTGTAACCCACGAGATGAGCTTTGCCCGCGAGGTGGCGGATCGGATTGTCTTCTTCGACCGCGGCAAGATCGTGGAAGAAAACACCCCCCAAGAGTTTTTCAGCAACCCCAAGGAAGAGCGTTCTCGCCTTTTCTTGTCGCAGATCCTTTCCCACTAAGGGGCTGCGCTTAGAGAGGCGCAAGCCGTGCCAGAAAGGCCCCCTCCGGCTCTTGGTAGAGAATTTGTCCCTGCCAGCCGTTGGCGTGGGCACAGCGCAGCAGGGTTTCCGGATCCACAAACAGCCAGGGAAAGGGATCCCCGCGCTGCCCGCCGTACTCGGCCACAAAGTTCACCACCCTGGCTTTTGCCTCGCCCGCTGTTCTGCAGTCTCTCCCCTTCTCCCGATCCTCGGCTTCAGAATTAGCTGAACTTTCTACCTGCGGCAGATCCGCCGCGTCGCCCTCTTCACTGAGATCGGCTAGATCGGTGGAATCCACAAGCAACTGGCCGGTGGGCTGAACCCAGTGGCGGGCCAAGCTTAAAAAGCGCTCCAACCCCGCCAGGGATCCCACCAGGCCGGCGCCGTTCATCAGCAGCAGCAGCGTATCGAAGGGCTCTTCCGGCCCCTCCCAGTGGAACAGGTCGGCGGCGATGCGGCAATGCACCCCCCGTTCGGCCATGATCTGCAACGCCACCGGCGAGCGATCCAGGGCGGCTACGGCAAACCCCTCCTCCTGCAACAGCAGGCTGTGGCGGCCCGTGCCGGCGCCAATGTCCAGCACCCGACCGCGGCAGAGCTCTAAGGCCAGGGCCTCCACCTCCGGCAGCTCTTGGGTGAAGAACACCTCCGGCGAGACCACCTGGGGCTCCTCTGCCAGCGGGATCCCCTCGGCGCTGTAGGCGTGCAAGAGCAGGGATCCCCTCGCCTGGCCCCGGTGCCAGTCCCACAGGGCTTGCTCGAGCGGATCCTGAGGCAAAGGGTTTTCGACAACCTCTATCATGGGACTCTATCATGGAAAGGGAAAGCTAGAGTCTTGCCCCAATGGCCATTGCCGCATTTCTTTACGCTGCCGCTTTGGTTCTTTTGCTGATCGCAGGAGTCGTTTGGGCCACCTCTCAGCCGGCTAACTTGGAGACCGAGCCACAGGCCGGCGCACCTCCAGAAGAGCCCCCGGCAACCCCATCTGTTCCTGTTTCCATTGTGGAGCAACTGGAGCGCCAATACCGCAACAGCCCTTCCTACCGTCCCGATCCTTAGCGTATGCTTCAAGAAAGTTCTTGAAGATCCTTGAAGAGGGGGGGTCCAAGAGCTTCCTGAAGGCGTGAGCGGTACCCCTGCTGTCCGGATTCTGCTGTTCTCTTCCTTGGGGCCCATGGCTGCGAAGTCTCCACCCCCTATCGTCTACATTGCCCTAGGGCTATTGCTCCTCTGGGGTGGTCATCGCGCCTGGCAGGCGGGCTACATCCGCTGGCCAGAAGGGATCCCTCTGCCAGGGTTGGGCGGTAGGGCCCAAGATCTGCTCTTAACCAGCGGCGAGCGCACCCTGTTTGCCGATAGCAGTCCCGCCGCCGTGGCTGCAGCAGAGCTGTTGCGCCAGGGCAATTTCGGCGCGGCGATCCCGCTCCTAGAGATGGGGCTACAGAACAACCGCAACGACCCGGAAGCTCGCATTTTCCTCAACAACGCCCGCGCCCAGCAGCAGGGCAACCCCTTGAGCATAGCCGTGGTGGTGCCCATCTCCAGCAACCCCAACCGCGCCAAGGAGACCCTGCGCGGCGTGGCCCAGGCCCAAGAGGAGCTATTTCAGCAAGGGGGTATTGCAGGGCGGCTGCTGCGGGTGGTGATTGCCGACGACGGGGATAACCCAGAGCGAGCGGCGGCAGTGGCCAAAGCCCTGGTGGGCCAGCCCGAGATCCTGGGGGTGATCGGCCACAACGCCAGCGATGCCACCCTGGCGGCGGCTGAGATCTATCAGTCTGCCGGCCTGGCCATGATCTCCTCCACCTCCACCAGCACCCGCATCAGCCTGCTGGGGAACGCCATCTTTCGCACCGTCCCCTCCGACCAGATTGCTGGCACGCAACTGGCCCGCTATGTCCTTAACAAACTGCGCCTGCAGAGGGTGGCCATCTTCTACAACCCCAACAGCGCCTACAGCACCAGCCTGCGCGACGCCTTTGCCGCTACCCTGACCAGCGAAGGGGGCGTTGTGCTGGCGACCTTCGACCTGTCGGCAGCCGATTTCAACCCCCAGGCCAGCCTGCAGACAGCTCTGGGGCAGGGATCTCAGGCGGCTTTCTTGGCGCCCACGGCTTCCGTGGCCGAAAAAGCGCTGGCCGTTGCCCGCGAGAACGCTGCCCTTGGCCAGCCCCTCGCCCTGGTGGGGGGGGATGTGCTGTTTAGTCTCACCACCCTCAAGGAAGGGGGGGCAGCAGTAGAGGGGCTGGTGGTGGCGGTGCCCTGGCATCCCGACGTGCCCCGCAACCGCGGCTTTGCCCAGAAGGCAGCCCAGATGTGGGGAGGGCAGGTGAGTTGGCGCACGGCACTGGCCTACGACGCCACCCGTGTTTTTCTCCAGGCTATTCGGCAGGGATCCCCCAGCCGCAGCGGCATTCTCACTGCCCTGGGCGACCCCAACTTCCGCTTGCCAGACGGCGCTTCCGGGGAGGTGCGCTTTTTGCCCTCCGGCGACCGCGATGCTCCCCATGTGCTGGTGCGCATTGAACGGGGCAACCGCTCCGGCACCGGCTACGATTTTGTGCCCCTCCCCTAGGGCAGGCGCTACAGTAGGGGGTGCTCTCCATCTCCTCAGCTTGGACAGATCCCATGCCCAGCCGGATCACCGCGTGTTTTCAGGCGCTGCGCAGCCGCGGCGAAGCCGCCCTCATCCCCTACCTCACCGCCGGGGATCCCAACTTGGAAACCACCTTTGCGGCCCTGCAAGTTTTGGAGGAGAACGGCGCCGACCTCATCGAGTTGGGGGTGCCCTATTCGGATCCCCTGGCCGATGGGCCGGTGATCCAGGCAGCAGCCACCCGCGCCCTCAGCCGGGGCGTCACCTTGGGCGACATCTTGCAGGGCTTGCGGGGCCTCTCGCTGCGGGCTCCCCTCGTCCTGTTCACCTACTACAACCCCATCCACCAGCTCGGCATCCCCACCTTTGTGCGGCAACTGCGCCAGGCCGGCTGTGCCGGCTTGGTCGTCCCCGACCTGCCCCTGGAAGAGGCCGGATCCCTGCGGGAAGCAACGCAGGCGGAGGGGATCGACCTCATCCTGCTGGTGGCCCCCACCAGCCCCGCCGAGCGAATGCGCCGTATTGCCCAACAGTCCAGCGGCTTTATCTACCTGGTCAGCACCACCGGCGTCACCGGCGAACGGGCCACCCTGGAGCAGCGGATCCCGGCCTTGCTGCAGCAACTGCGCCAATACACCTCCCTGCCGATTGGGGTAGGCTTCGGCATCTCCACCCCCGACCAGGCCCGCCAGATTGCTCTCTGGGGAGCGGATGCGGCGATCGTGGGCAGTGCCTTTGTGCAACGGCTGGCCAAGGCCCCCACCCCCGCCCAAGGGCTGCAACAAATTGCCCACTTCTGCCGGGATCTCAAAGCTGCCCTGCAAGGCATAGGTACCCCGCAACATTGACTGCTGCAGTGTGTGGGCAAGAGGCTTGCCTTTATCTCAAAACAAGTGAAACGAATGTTTACATTTTTTTACTGCCCTCGCCGACCAGTTTCTGGCCTGCTGACCCAACAGAGCCAGAGGATTGGCGGCCAAGCAGACACTCTGGTGCCTGTTTATTTGTAAATCTTCACAAAACACTCATCCCTCCCACGCTATAAAATTGACCTGGATGCTCGGCTGTCTGAAAGTCGCAGAGGTTCTTGACCTGTCTCAAAATCTGGGGCTTCGGTGGGGGTAGTTTTGAGCAACCCGCTCCACAGGATCCCCGGTTTTTGGGCAAGGAGGATCCCGCAAACAACAGAGTTTGGGATCCCACTTTTGAGAGGTTCAGCCAGTCGCCCATCGCTTTTTGGAAAGACCAGAAGGAGATCCATCATGCAAGACGCCTTTACCCGGGTGATCGCTCAGGCAGATGCACGCGGTGCCTTTTTAAGTGATCAAGACTTCGACCGTCTGGCGGCTTTGGTGGCAGAAGGCAACAAACGCCTGGATGCTGTCAACCGCATGACCAGCAACGCCGCCCAAATCGTAACCAACGCGGCTCGTTCCCTGTTTGCCCAGGAGCCGGATCTGATCGCCCCTGGCGGTAATGCCTACACCAACCGTCGCATGGCCGCCTGCCTGCGGGACATGGAGATCATCTTGCGCTACATCACCTACGCCACCTTGGCGGGGGATAGCTCGGTGCTGGAAGATCGCTGCCTCAACGGCCTGCGGGAGACCTACATTGCGCTGGGGGTGCCCACCAGCTCCATGGCCAACGCCATTGCGGCCATGAAGAAGGAAGCCCTGGCCAAGATCATGGATCCGAACGGCATCACCCCTGGCGACTGCTCGGCGCTGCAAAGCGAGGTGGCCAGCTACTTCGACAAGGCGGCTGCCGCCATTGTTTAAGTTAAAAGCGGTCGTCCCTCTTTAAAGCTCCGTGAGATCGCCTAGATCCCTTTTTTCCGACAGGCAGACAGGCATTCCCAACTTGGAGGAGTGCCGGCTGCTCAACTAAGACTTTTGCTAACAGTCAACGCATTTAGGAGTTGCAAGGTGAAAACTGTCATTACCGAAGCGATTGCCGCTGCTGACAATCAAGGGCGTTTTCTCAATGCCAGCGAGCTGCAGGCCGTTAATGGTCGTTACCAGCGCGCTGCTGCCTCTCTGGAAGCGGCCCGTGTCTTGACCCAAAACCAACAAACGCTGGTGCGCGAAGCGGTGCAGGAAGTGTTCAAGCGCTTCCCCTACCTGACCCAGCCGGGCGAAATGGGTCACGGCGATGTGTTTCAGGCCAAGTGTGCCCGCGACATTGGCTACTACCTGCGCTTTATCACCTACTCGCTGGTTGCAGGCGGCACGGGCCCCCTCGATGAATACCTGGTGGCGGGCCTGCGGGAGGTGAACCGCTCCTTTAACCTCTCCCCGAGCTGGTACATTGTAGCTCTGCAGCACATGAAGAGCCGTGCTCTGGGCATGCTGAAGGGCCAAGCGGCGAACGAAGCAGCCATTTACTTCGACTACGCCATCAACGCCCTTAGCTAAGGGATGCCAGAGTAGAGATCCCGTTTTTGGGGGAGCGATCTCTTTCTTCGTCTTCCAATTGAGTGCCCCTACAGAGCAGGCAGCAGCCCAAGTGGAGCTGAGCTGGTCGTTTCCAGGTTTTCGGCGCCGCGGCTCTCTTCGAGCCAGCTAGGTTGTCTGCCTGCTTCCCAAGCTTTTGTGCCTGGGTACAGTTCTGCCTCTAGAGGTGGCTTTTGCGGCCTCTCTGGCGGTCAGGAGGTCTTCGTGCCCAGGTGCCGCACAAAGTTGAACTCGACTCGGGGGAAAACGATGTTTGGTCAAAGCACCAGCGGCCCTGAAACTTTGACGGAAGCCGGCAGCCGGGTTTACAAGGTTGAGTACACTGGCCTGCTCAACCCACCCGATGCTCTGGCCACCTCGGCTAAGGTGCGTCGCAGTACCATGAGCATCACAGTTCCTTACAGCCGGCTGTCCACGGAGATGCAGCGCATTCTGCGGATGGGCGGCAAAATCGTGCAGGTCACTGCTCTATCGGCGGCCCCTGCCCAGAGCAACGGCGCTGCTGAGTAAGGGATCCCTCTGCTCAACGGCAGTCATCGGCAAGGTGGCCTCGATTCCATGGACGGCTCTGCAAGGGTTCCCATGACATCCAACACGGCGGTGCTGCCCCAGCCGCTCACCTGGGAGCAGGCGATAGCGCGGCTGCAGGGGGATGACCCGCAAGATCGGTACTATGCCGCTTGGTACTTGGGCACGGTTCGGGATCCGCGGGGGGTAGAGCCACTGCTGTTGGCGTTGCGAGATGAGCGGGATCGCACCGCCTTGGGGGGCTACCCGCTACGGCGCAATGCGGCCAAAGCCCTTGGGCAAATTGGCGACGTGCGGGCCGTGCCCGGCCTGATCGAGGCCCTTGGCTGTAGCGATCTGCATGTGCGGGAAGAGGCTGCCTATGCCCTGGCCCAGTTGGGAGACCGGCGGGCGGTGGCTCCCTTGCTGGCCTTGCTGCAGTCGCGGGAGCAGGAGCAGCCCTGGGAAGCCTTCATCGAGGCGCTGGGCCAGCTCAACGCCACCGAGGCCGAGGCGGCGATTCGGCCTTTCTTAAGCCACCCCTCGGAGCGGGTGCGTTCGGCAGCCGCTTGGGTGCTCTATCGCTTTACACAAGCCGAGGAGCTGACCCAAGTTCTGGTGGCGCTGCTGGCCCACCCCAATTTCAGCCTGCGCCAGGCGGCCCTTTTCGATCTGGCAGAATCCGGCTGGGTGGCAGGGGCGCCGCTGTTGGCGACAGCCGATGTGGCGCTTAACCTGCGCATCAATGCTCTGAAGCGACTGTTCGACGTGGCGCTGCAGTTAGGGCGAGTGCCGCCGGATCGGGTGGCAGCAGCGATCATCCCGCAACTGGACAGGCTGTTCTAGACGTGAAAGGGCTTGGGGCTCTCCCCCCCTATTGGCTCGCTTGGATGTTTCGTTAGTTTTTTACTTACCTTGGCCTCTGGGTTGTCTATGTCCTCTTCCTCGGCTGCGCAAGTGCTTCCCGCTGCTGTGGCTCAACTGGCCGCTGAACTGGAACAGGCCACCTCAGCGGAAGAACTGTTGCGGGTGGTGAGAGCGCTGGGATCCTTGGGCCACGTGGAAGGGATCCCCCTGCTCATTCGCGCCTTTGGCTTCAACCGCCCTGCCGTGGGGGAGGCCGCGCTGGAAGAGGTGTTGCGCTTTGGGGAGGCGGCGGTAGGGCCTTTGCTGGCCAACATCGATGGCTTCGACTATGGGGCGCGCGCCTATTCGGTGCGGGCGTTGGCCCGTATCGGCCACGGCGATGCCTACCCCTTTTTGGCGGAAGCCATTGTGGCGGACTTCGCCCCCAGCGTGCGGCGAGCGGCGGCCCGTGGGCTGGGACAGGTAGCGGCACGGCGGCCCCTCTCCGATCAAGAGCGAGCCTTGCACCTGTTGCGGCAATGCCTGGGCGACGCCGACTGGGGAGTTCGCTATGCCGCCGTCGGATCCCTGACGGATTTGGCTCGGCTGGGAGAGGCGTCCCTGCGATCTGCCGTCGAGGCAGCCCTGCAAATGGCCTTGCAGGATGCGGATCCCTTGATTCCCCTACGCGCCCGCCTAAGCCAGCAGGAGCTGGCTGCTGAACCATAACCCCTGCCATTTTGTTGTTTCGTTTCCTCAGGAGCATAACCTATGACTCTTCCGCTGCTTGCCGATCGCCCCACCACGCAAAGCGTGCGGGTGGAGCGCTACTTTGTACCCAGCGACGAAACCCCGCCCGCCTATCGCCCCGACGACCCGACGGGCATCGAAAATGTCATCCGCGCCGCCTACCGGCAGATCTTCAGCGAACACCTGATGCTGGAGAGCTACCGGCAAAAAGCGCTGGAGTCCCAGCTGCGCAACGGGGCGATCTCGGTGAAGGAGTTTATCCGTGGCCTGGGCAAGTCGGAGGTGTACCGGGATCTGGTCATGGTTCCTAACGACAACTACCGCTTCGTCGAGATCACCTTCCAGCGCTTCCTGGGCCGGCCCACCTACAGCCAGCAGGAGCGCATCAAGTACTCCATCATCCTGGCCACCCGCGGTCTGAACGGCTTTATCGACGCCGTTGTCGACAGTGAGGAGTACAACGCCGCCTTCGGGGACGATGTGGTGCCTTACCAGCGCCGCCGCCTTTCCGAGAAGCCGACCAACTTGCTCAACCCCCGCTACGGGGCGCGGTGGCGGGATGTTTCCGGCGTGAAGCGCTCGACGCGGGAAGTGGTGCGCACCTACCGGATTACTCGGCCTCCCAAGCCCGGGGATCCGGAAAACTTCCTCAACATGGCCCGCATGCTCAATCCCAAGCCGGCAGCGCGGCAAAACATCAGCGTCTTCGATCTGAAGATCCCCGACATGACCACCAACCGCCGCTGAGGGTTGGGCCTCCTACCCACTGCGCCCTTGCCAAGCTCTCAAGCCGATCATCCGACGCCGTTCGGGTGGATCGGCTCTTCGGCTTGGTTGGGGCAAGATTCGTTATAATCTGGGTGATGCTTCTTAACACTTGGGTTACATGAACAAGCCAGTTGTGCGGGCTTTTTTTGTCGGCAAGGCGGTGGCCGACGTGCTGCGAGAGCGCCTGGAGAGCACCCTTGCCGACCTTGCCGGGGAAGTGGGCAAGGTGTGGGCGGAGCTCCAAGAGGGCTGGCAGACCTTTGCCCAGGATGTCATGGCCCGGGCTGAGGCGGAAGCATCGCTAGCTGCCCAGGAAATGGCGGCACCCCCCTTCAAGGCAGAAGACCTGCAGGCAACCCTAGACGACCTGCGGGCAGAGGTGGCGCAGTTGCGCTCCGAATTGCAGAAGTATCGGAGTCGAAACGCTTGAACGCCAGCACACTCCCATCCCGAGCCGTTTTGGGATCCGAACCCGCCAAGCCCTATACCGCCTACCGTTGGGCTCGAGAAAACTACACCCGCTGGGGCCGCCTCATTGATATTTGGCGATTTGTGCTCACCTGGCTGTTTTACCTCTGGCTGGATCAGCAGGCGTGGAGCTACGGGGGGCAGCCCACAGCGGAGCGCAAAGCCAAACGCCGCCGCGCCAGGGCCATCTGGATCCGCGAGACGCTGCTCCACCTCGGTCCTACTTTTATCAAGGTGGGGCAGTTTTTCTCCACCCGGGCCGATCTCTTCCCCTCCGAGTACGTCGAGGAGCTGTCCAAGCTGCAGGATCGGGTGCCTGCTTTTGGCTACGAACAGGTGGCAGCCATCGTGCAGCAAGAGTTGGGCAAGCCCATTGAGCAGATCTACAGCTATTTCGATCCCACCCCCTTGGCGGCGGCCAGCTTGGGGCAGGTGCATCGGGCCAAGCTCAAGACCGGCGAAGAAGTGGTGGTCAAGGTGCAGCGTCCGGGCCTGACCCGCCTGTTCACGATCGATCTGGAGATCTGCCGCGGTATTGCCGAGTTCTTTCAGTACCACACCCGTTGGGGCGGGCCGGGCCGCGACTGGATCGGCATCTACGAAGAGTGTCGGCGCACCCTCTGGGAGGAAGTGGACTACCTCAACGAGGGCCGCAACGCCGACACCTTTCGCCGCAACTTTCGGGACATGCCACAAATTGCCGTCCCCAAAGTGTACTGGCGCTACACTTCCCCCCGCCTGCTGACGCTGGAATACCTGCCAGGGATCAAGATCAGCGACTACGAAGCCCTGAGCGCGGCGGGGCTGGATCGCAAGCTCTTGGCCCGCTTGGGGGCAGAGGCCTATTTGCGGCAACTGCTCAAAGACGGCTTTTTTCACGCCGATCCCCACCCTGGCAACATTGCCGTCAAGCCGGATGGCACGCTGATCTTCTACGACTTCGGCATGATGGGGCGCATTCGCCCTGGCATCAAGGAAAAGTTGGTGGCCATGCTGGCGGCTGTGGTGGCCAAAAATGCCGACCTGGTGGTGGCCTCGCTGGTGGAGCTGGGCGTGTTGGTGCCCACTGCCGATCTGGCGCCAGTACGCCGCTCGGTGCAGTACATGTTGGATCACTTCATGGACAAGCCCTTTTCCAACAGCTCCGACGAGATCTCGGTGATGGCCATCAGCGAAGACCTCTACGAGCTGGCCTACGATCAGCCGTTTCGCTTTCCCGCCACCTTTACCTTTGTGATGCGGGCCCTGACCACGTTGGAGGGGCTGGGGAAAAGCTTGGATCCGGAGTTCAATTTCCTGGAAGTGGCCAAGCCTTTCGCGGAGGAGCTGATGAACGGCAGCAAACCGGAGACGGAGACTCTGCTAGCCCAGGTCAGCCGCCAGGCGGCAGAGTTCACCAGCAGCAGCCTCAGCTTGCCCCGCCGTCTTGAAGCGACCTTGAGCAAGCTGGAACAGGGGGAGCTACGCCTGCGGGTGCGATCCAGCGAGGCAGAGCGTTTGCTGCGCAAGCTGAACAGCACCGGACGGGGAGTTATCTACGCGGTGTTGTTTGCAACTTTTTTTCTCAGCGCAACCCAGCTATTTTCGGCTGGGCATGCTACTTTAGCGATCGTCACCCTGGCTTTGGCCGTTCTCGCCGCTTTGGCGCTGGTCAGGGTACTCTTAAAGGCAAATGGATCAGAGCCACTGATGTGATGCGACGATATGCCTGCGCTACGGATCCAGGCAAGGTCCGCAGCAGCAATCAGGATGCCTACTACTGTGATCCAGAAGGACGTTACTTCATCGTTGCCGATGGCATGGGAGGGCACGCTGCCGGAGCAACAGCCAGCCTGTTGGCGGTCGAGGTCATTCGCGAGTGCCTTGAGCGGGGTTGGCAGACCGTGCCAGCGCCCAAGCTGCTCAGCGAGGCGATAGAAGCGGCCAACGAGGCCATTCTTAAAGACCAACGAGAAAACCCGGAGCGGGCCGACATGGGCACCACCGTGGTGGTGGCTCTGGTGGATCCCAACAACAATTGCTGGAGCGCTCACATCGGCGACTCTCGCCTTTACCGCCTCCGCGGATCTGAGATGCAGCAGATGACGGAGGATCACACCTTGGTAGCTCGCTCGGTTCGCCAAGGGGAGTTGACCCAGGCGCAAGCCCGCATGCACCCCTGGCGCCACATTCTCGAGCGCTGCCTGGGCCGCCCCGATGCAGGGCCGCCTGCTGTTCAGCCGATTACAATGCGCCCTGGGGATCGCCTGCTGTTGTGTAGTGACGGGCTCACCGAAGAGCTAGATGACGAGGTCATCGCCGAGTACTGCCTGAAGGTGGAGGATTTGGATCAACTGGCCTGCCAGTTGGTCGAGGCGGCCAAAGAGCGGGGCGGTCGGGACAACATCACGGTGGTGATCGCCGAATACGCCTAGTTCGCGGCCAGCTAGAGACGGTATTGCCGGTACACTTCGCCGGCAGCCCGGTGCAGGAGCGAGTGGCGGTAGACAAGCTGAGCGAGGTCGTTGCCGTAGCCGCCGCCGATAACGCAGGCAACGGGGTAGCCTCGCTTTAAGCAGGTGTCCAGCACCTGCATATCGCGGCGGAAGAGCCCCTCGTCGCTGAGGGCCAGCTTGCCCAAGAGATCTTCGCGGTGGGGATCCACCCCCGCATCATAGAGCACCAGATCCGGGCGCACCTGAGCCAACAGATCGGGCAGGTAGTCGGCCAGGGTTTGCAGATAAGCTTCGTCTTCCAGGCCCACCGGCAGGGGCACGTCCAGGTCGCTGGCCTGCTTGGTGGCGGGGAAGTTGGCGGCGCAGTGCATGGAAAAGGTAAACACCCGCGGCTCGGAGCGGAAGATCCAGGCGGTGCCGTCGCCCTGGTGCACATCCAGGTCTACAATCAGAACCTTTTGCACCAGCCCCTGCTGCAGCAGGACTTGGGCGGCGATGGCCAGGTCGTTGAAAATACAGAAGCCGGAGCCGTAGGCGGGAAAGGCGTGGTGGGTGCCGCCGGCGGTGTTGCAGGCCAGGCCGTGGCGCAGGGCCAATTGGGCGGTCAGGACGGTGCCGCCCACCGCGCGACAGGTGCGCTGCACCAGCTCGGGACTCCAGGGCAGGCCGATGCGCCGCTGCAGTTTGGCCTCCAGGGATCCCTCGCAGTAGGCCCGCACGTACTCTGGCGTGTGCACCGATTCGATCCAAGCCAGGGGGGGGAGTTCCGGCTGATGCACTTGCTGAGGGCGGATCACCCCTTCCCGCAGCAGCAGCTCGTGCAGGAGGCGGAATTTGGGCATGGGAAAGCGATGGCCCGGCGGCAGGGGGGCGCTGTAGTCGGGGTGGTAAACGACGGGCAAAGACATTCCAAGCAACCGGATCGACGGGGGTGAGCATAGCCTATTGGGGCCCCAGTGCTTATGGTAGAGGTAGCCCACTCTGGCCGGATCCCTGCGGGGGCTCTGCGCTGTTCTCTCTACCGCCGCGATTCCCTATGTTTACTGCGTCGGATCCCTTTTTGGGTCGCCTCTTGGCCCAGCGCTATCGCCTGACCCATCTGCTGGGGCAAGGAGGCATGGGGCGGGTCTACTTGGCCCAGGATCTGCTTTTTGGCGGGGTGGAAGTGGCCGTTAAGCTGCTCTCCCAGCCGGCGATGGACGAGCAGGCCCGCCTGCGCTTTGAGCGGGAAGCCAAAGCCTGCGCCGCTTTGGGCCAGAAAAGCCTGCACATTGTCAAGGTAAGCGACTACGGCATCACTGCCGATGGGGTGCCTTTCTATGTGATGGAATACCTCAACGGCCAAACCCTCAAGGACATTCTGGCGACGGGATCTCTGCCGCTGGAGCGCTTTTTTCGGCTGGCCCGCCAAATTGGCCTGGGGCTCAAAGCAGCCCACGAAGGGATCCTCCTGGAAGGACAGCGGATCCAGGTGATCCACCGCGACCTCAAGCCGGCCAACGTGATCGTGCTGGCCGACGAAAGCTTGGGGGAGCTGGCGAAGCTGGTGGACTTTGGCATTGCCAAGCTGCTCAACACCCGCGAGTCGCTCAGCCTTACCCACGCCTACCTGGGGACGCTGGCCTACTCCTCCCCGGAGCAACTGGAAGGGTTGCCGCTGGATGCCCGCTCCGACATCTACAGCTTCGGGATCATGCTCTACCAGATGGTGTCCGGCCAGATGCCCCTCCAGCCTACCACCGAATCTTTCCCGGGCTGGTACCAGGCCCACCACAAGCAGCGTCCCCTGCCTTTGGAAGAGCTGGGACTGCCGTTGGCGCTGCCCGCCGGTTTGTCGGATCTGATCCTCAGTTGTTTGGCCAAAGATCCGGCCGCCCGTCCGCCCACGGTGGCCAATGTGTTGGCGGAGCTGGAGCGCATCCAAGCCAGAGCGCAGGGATCCCCCAGAGGAGCTTCCCAGGCTGTTGCCCTTCAATTTCCAGCGATCCCCTCTGGCCCGCTTTTTCCCTCGGCGCCCCCCCTGGCCACGGCCGGCACGCTGCGGCTTGCGCCCCCGACAATGGCCAGCGAGAACAGGGGATCCCTGCTCTGGGCCCGCCTGATCCCCTTCTTGGGGGGCAGTTTGCTGGGCTTGGCCTTGGTGAGTTGGGGGTTGGGACGGTTGCTGCAGCGCCCTGCGGCTCCGGTGCTCTCCGGCTCTCGCCCCTCGCCAGCTGCCACGGAGTTAGAGGATGAGCGCCCAGGAGCGGAGGCGCAGCCCGATACGGCCCCTGAAGTTCTCGTTCCGGATATCCTTGGCAGCAGTGCTGGGCAGGACGAGGGCGCAACCCGTCGGGATCCGGCACCGGAGCTAGAACCCTACAGCGGGCCGGTGTTGCGCGCCTTCCCTCTCCAGACTTCCCGCGAGGTGGTGCGGGCCGCCCTGGGATCCCCCAGCCAGCAGGGGCGAGGCGCTCGGCCCAACACCGTCTACGACCTGTACCGCTTGGGCAGCATGAACTTGAGCCTCACCTACGACGAATCCAGCCTGGCGCTGCAACAAATCGAGGCCACCGTCGCCGACGACGTGCCCGCCCCGCAGGCGGAAGGGCTGCTGGAAGACATGCTGCAGGCCCCCTTGCCCCCCCAGTTGCAGCGAGAACTGCAGGCGGTGCGGGAAAACCGTTCTGAGCGCGTCCAGTTCCGCGTCGGCCCCTGGTCTGGCGTGGTCGAGCGCACCCCCCAGGGCCACCTCTACATGGCCGTTTGGGATCCCCCGCCCACCGTCCCCGTTGCCCAGCCCCGCCCAGCCCCCAGAGCCACTCCAGCCGCCGCCGGCCCTCGTCCCGGCCAGACCCTGCAGGAGCTGCTGCGCCGCGCGCGCGAATTGCGGGGAGATTGAGCCATGTCTGCTTCTGAAGACAAGAATTCCCTACGGGGCACCGTCGCTCGCTTCTTCAAGACCCTGGCGAGGCCCTTTCCGGTCGGGCCTACGGCCCTCCTCAAGCCTGCTCCCCCCAAACGCCCGGTGCGCCTGCAGATCACCTGCCCAGGAGAGCCTCCCCAGGTGTTTGTCCTGCAGGGATCCGACATTCTTGGTCGCAGCCAGACGGTGGCCACCATCCGCATCCCCGCCCCTGCGGTGAGCCATCTGCACGCCCGCATTCGCCCGCGTCCGGGCTGGCGTCTGCCTGGCTTGGGGTGGCGGATCCCTCTGCATCCCCTCCTCTACTGGCTGGGGTGGAACGCTGGTCGCTACCAACTGGAAGATCAAGACTCCACCAACGGCGTCTTTCGCCTCAAGCCCTTTGGCGGCGCCGAGCGGGTGCGGCGGGTGATCCTGCGCCACGGCCAGCGACTCAGCCTTGGCCCGCCCCGGGATCCGGAGAGCGTGGTTATTCAGGTGTTGGATCCACCGCCGCCGCAGGTGTACGGGGTGCGCGGCTGCCTGATCCTGATGGCGCTCTTGGGGCTGGGGGCGAGGCTTTGGATCGGCCATGAGTGGAGCAAGTTCTCAGTAGAACCGCCGCTGGCCGCCGATCGCAACCCCCTGATCGTCCTGGCCGGGGATCGGCAAACCGAGCTGCGCCGCCACCAGGGGGATCTCTACCGGGAGCTGCCCAACCTGGAAGCCTTTGGCCCGATTCTGCCCAAAGTGGTGGTGGCCGCCGAAGATCACCGCTTCTACTCCCACTTCGGGGTCGATCTGCTGGGCATTGCCCGCGCCTTTTGGGTCAACCTGCGCTCCGGGGAGGTGCAGCAGGGGGGCAGCTCCATCAGCCAACAACTGGCTCGCACCGTCTTGCGCGACTACACCGGCTCAGGCAACACCTTTGGCCGCAAGCTGCGGGAGGCCGTCGCCGCCCTCAAGCTGGAACGGCGCTACAGCAAAGACGAAATCCTCACCCTCTACCTCAACAACGTCTACCTGGGCAACGGCCTCTACGGCTTTGAGACCGCCGCCCAGTTCTACTTCGGGATCCCCAGCCGCCAGCTCAGCCTTTCCGAAGCCGCCACCCTGGCCGCCATTCTGCCCGCCCCCAACGCCTTCAACCCCGTCGCCAACTACGAGGCCGCCGTGCGGGGCCGGGATCGGGTGTTGGATCGCCTCAGCGAGCTCAAAGTTTTCCCGGAAGAGGAGATTCGGCGGGCCCGGCGCAGCCGCCTCACCCTCAACCCCAACCTGCGCTCCCAGACCTCGACAGTTGCCCCCTACTTCTACAGCACCGTCTTCCAGGAGCTGCGGCAGCTTTTGGGGCAAGATCTCTCGGCAGAGGGCAACTTCGTCATCGAGACGACGCTGCATTTGCCCTACCAGCGGCTGGCGGAGCAGGCCCTGGCCCAAACGGTGCGCGAGGTGGGATCCCGCCTGGGCTTCAACCAAGGCGCCTTGGTCAGCCTCGACAGCCGCAACGGCGAGATCCTAGCTCTCGTGGGCGGGATCGACTACACCGCCAGCCCCTTTAACCGTGCCACCCAAGCCCAACGGCAGCCCGGATCCACCTTCAAAGTCTTCGCCTATGCCGCTGCCCTCAGCCAGGGGATCCCGCTGTCGCAGGTGCTCTCCTGTGAGCCGCTTACTTGGGGCAACCTCACCTTTCAGGGCTGCCGCTCGGGAAGTGCCCCCATGGACTTGGCCCGCGGCCTGATCCTCTCCGAAAACGTGATCGCCCTGCGGCTGGCCCAACAGGTAGGGCTGGAGCGGGTGGTGGCCATGGCGCGGCAAATGGGCATCCAATCCCCCTTACAGCCCTATCCTTCCCTGGTTCTCGGCACGATGGAGGTGAACCTGCTGGAGCTGACCGCGGCCTTTGCCCCTTTGGCCAATCGCGGCCTTTGGTCTAGGCCCCACACCATCCGCCGCATCCTGGATAGCAGCGATTGCGCCAACCCCGACGACTTTCGCACCTGCCGCGAGATCTACCCCGGTCGCGAGGATCCCCGCTCGCAGCGGCTGGTTTTGTCGGAGAGCGTCGCCCAGCAGATGACCGCCGTATTGCAAGGGGTGATCCGCTCCGGCACCGGCACCGCCGCCCGCCTTGGGATCGGGGAGGCGGGCAAAACCGGCACCGCTGCCCGCCTTGGGATCGGGGAGGCCGGCAAAACGGGCACCACCACCGCCAACAGGGATCTGCTCTTTGTCGGCTACACGCCCAATCCGCCTCTGGTAACCGGCATTTGGCTGGGCAACGACGACGCCAGCCCCACCCGCGGCAGCAGCAGCATCGCCGCCCAAACTTGGAGAAACTACATGAGCCAAGTCATTCAATAGGCGACCTTGGCAAACAAGTTCTAACAACTTGACAGAAAACCTCTCCCCCTTCTCCAGGGGGAAGTGCCCGGTGGGAGCGTTGCAAGCTGTCGCGAAACCGTCTGTCACATCTCCTCCCCCGAAGGAAACGGGCTTAGGGGCGGCAGGGCTGCGGCCCGGCAGCGTTGCGAAACGCTTGGGAGGTTTTTCAGTCGAGTGATAGCTACACTTAGCCGGCCAGAAAATGAACTGCAGCCAACTGGGCGATGGGATGATTTTAAGATGGGAGTGACTTGGTCATCACTGAATGAAAGCCTTGGGATCCCTGGCTTTGCCTGTTGGAGCGAAGCTGTATGACTGTCCCTCTGATTCAAAACCCTGAGGTTCTAGAAAGCCGCCTTAAGGAGATTCCTGCCGAACCTGGTGTCTATTTGATGCGGGATGCCACCGACCAGATTCTCTATGTGGGCAAATCCAAAAAGTTGCGATCTCGCGTGCGATCCTATTTTCGCTTTACCGGCGACCTGTCTCCTCGTATTCAGCGCATGGTAGTTCAGGTTTGCGAGATCGAGTTTATCGTCACTGATAACGAAAGCGAAGCTCTAGCCCTGGAAGACAATCTCATTAAAACCTATCAGCCGCCCTACAATGTTCTCCTCAAAGAGGATAAAAAATACCCCTATTTGTGCATTACGTGGTCAGAGCCTTACCCGCAGATTTACATTACCCGCCACCGCCGTCTCAACCAAAATCAAGATAAGTACTACGGGCCCTATACCGATGTGGGCCTGCTGCGTTACACCCTCGGTCTGGTAAAGCGCATTTTTCCCTTGCGCCAGCGCCCCAAGCCGCTTTACAAGGACCGCCCCTGTTTGAACTATGACATCGGGCGTTGCCCTGGTGTCTGTCAGGGCTTGATTAGCCCGGAAGCGTATCGCAAGACCGTTGCTCAAGTGGCGATGATCTTCCAAGGCCAGACGGACGAGCTTATCCGTGAGTTGAAGGAGAAAATGGCCCAGGCAGCGCAGCAAGAAAACTATGAGGCGGCGGCGCGCTATCGGGATCAAATCCGCGGCCTAGAGCAACTGGGCCAATCCCAGAAGGTCTCTTTGCCCAACTCTACCGCCAGCCGCGATGCCATAGCTTTGGCCATGAACGACTCGCGGGCTTGCATCCAGTTGTTTCAGGTGCGGGCGGGCAAGTTGGTGGGACGGCTAGGGTTTGTGGCCGAAAACCGCGGCGACGACCCGGCTCTTATTTTGCAGCGGGTTTTGCAGGAACATTACCAATATTGCGACCCGGTGGAAATTCCCTCAGAGATTTTGACCCAGTATGAGTTGCCGGATCGCGATTTTTTGGAATCTTGGCTGAGCCAGAAAAAGGGGCGCAAGGTCAGCCTCCTTGCCCCGCAGCGGCAGAGCAAAGCCGAGCTAATCGAACTGGTGGAGCGGAACGCCCAGCTAGAGCTAGCCCGCAGCCAGCGCTTGGCAGACCGGGAGGCAGCAGCCCTGGAGCGCTTGGCAGAAGTTTTGGATCTGCCGTCAGCCCCCCGCCGCCTGGAAGCCTACGATATTTCCCACATTCAGGGATCCGATGCGGTGGGCAGCCAGGTGGTGTTTATCGACGGCCTGCCAGCCAAGCAGCACTACCGCCGCTACAAGATTCGCAACCCCGAGGTGCGTCCTGGCCACTCCGACGATTTTGCCAGCCATGCCGAGGTGGCGCGGCGTCGCTTTAGCAAAATGACCCCTGAGGATCAGCCGGACTTGGTGCTCATCGACGGGGGCAAAGGGCAACTGGCTGCAGTGATGGCTGTTCTGGCGGAGCTGGGGCTGGATCACCTGCCGGTCATTGCCTTGGCCAAGCGGGAGGAGGAAATCTTTCGGCCTGGGGATCCCGAGCCGCTGCGGCTGCCACCCCAAGATCCAGCTCGCCTGCTATTGCAGCGCCTACGGGATGAGGCCCACCGCTTTGCCCTTGCCTACCATCGCCAGCAGCGGAAACTGCGCCAACAGGCTTCTGTTTTGGAGGAGATCCCTGGCCTAGGCAAGCAGCGCCAAAAGCTGCTCATGGAGGCGTTTCGCTCCCTTGCCCGCATCCAGATGGCTACTGAGGAGCAGTTGGCCCAAGTACCTGGCATTGGCCCCAAGCTGGCCCGCCAGATCTACCGCTACTTCCATCCAGAAGCCGAAACAGAGTTGCCAGCAACAGCGGAGTAGCCGACCCGCCTGTGGGCAAGCCGAACGACCTGAGCTGGCCTATCATCGTGGAGTCCGCCATTCTCGGCCAAGGGGGCCAAGTGAAGGTAGCGCTGTTGCAACTCAACTATACCGTTGGCGATCTCAGCGGCAATGCCGAGCGCATCCGTGCGGCGGTCGAGGCGGTGGCAGCGGCAGGAGCGGAGCTGGCCATTACTTCTGAGCTGGCCTTGTTGGGGTACCCGCCCCGGGACCTGCTGCTCTACCCTGCTCTAGTCGAGAGGGCAGGCCAAGTTTTGCAGCAGTTGGCTGACCGGCTGCGGGATAGCATTCCGGTGGTGGTGGGATCCGTGCAGCCCAACCCCCTGCCGGAGGGGCGGCCTCTCTACAACGCCGCGGCCTGGCTAGAGGGGGGGCAGATCCGCCACTGGTTCCAGAAGTCGCTTTTGCCCACCTACGATGTCTTCGACGAAGACCGCTACTTTGAGCCGGGATCCCAGCCCCAGCCCGTCCAGTACGGCGGCTATCGCCTGGGTTTCACCATCTGTGAAGACATCTGGAACGACCGCGACTTCTGGCAGCACCGCCGCTACCACCGGGATCCGGTAGACGAGATGGCCCGCTGCGGCGCCGATTTGCTCATCAATCTATCGGCCTCGCCTTTTAGCCTGGGCAAGCAGAAATTGCGGGTGGAGATGCTGGGATCCCTGGCCCGCAAGCACGCCCTGCCCATCCTCTATGTCAACCAGGTGGGGGGCAACGACGACCTCATTTTCGACGGGGCCAGTTGCGCCCTAGACTGCCGGGGCCGGGTGGTGGCCCAAGCCGCTGCCTTTCAGCCGGACTGCCTGATGGTAGATGTGGAGGCGCTGGTTCACCCTCCTGAGGAAGGCCCGGAAGTTCAGGGATCCCGCTGGCCAACGGAGCCGGAAGCGGAGCTCTACGAGGCGCTGGTCTTGGGCACCCGCGACTACGTCAGCAAATGCGGCTTTCGCGAGGTGTTGCTGGGCCTGTCGGGGGGGATTGACTCAGCGGTAACTGCCGTCATTGCCGCCGACGCCCTAGGTCCAGAGCGGGTGCTGGGGGTGCTCATGCCCTCTCCCTATTCCAGCCCAGGCAGCCTGACGGACGCCTACCAACTGGCGCAGAACCTGGGGATCCCTACCCTGAAGCTGCCCATCCAGTCGATTATGGAGAGCTACCAGCACCTCCTGGCTGAGCCCTTCGCCGGCCTGCCCTCTGACATCACGGAAGAGAACCTGCAGTCGCGCATTCGCGGCACCTTGCTCATGGCCCTCTCCAACAAGTTTGGCCGGCTGCTCTTGACCACGGGCAACAAGTCGGAGCTGGCGGTAGGCTACTGCACCATCTACGGGGATATGTCCGGCGGCCTGGCCGTGATTTCCGATGTGCCCAAAACCTGGGTCTACCGCCTGGCCCGCTGGATCAACCGCCACCAGGAACGGATTCCCCTCCCCATCCTCACCAAGCCCCCCTCAGCAGAGCTGCGACCTGGCCAGAAAGATAGCGATAGCCTGCCTCCCTACGACTTGCTGGACGCTATCCTCCAGCGGCACATCGAACAGCACCAGTCGGCCGCTGAGCTGGTGGCCCAGGGGTTTGAACCTGACACGGTGCAGCAGGTGCTGCGGCTGGTGCAGAATGCTGAGTTCAAGCGCCACCAGGCTCCCCCTGGCCTGCGGGTTACCGATCGAGCCTTTGGCACCGGCTGGCGCATGCCGATTGCCAAGCGCCAAGAAGGGATCAGCTAAAGAACAAAGAGCCTGCTCCACGGCAGGCTTGATCTGGTGCTAGGGCCTGAGGGGGATCACTGAATTAGACCTAGCCAGGAGGCGACGCCTTGGCCCGTTACCGCTTCAATAACGATGGCCAGCACAAAGCCAATCATGGCTGCGCGGCCGTTGAGGCGCTCGGCGTACTCGTTAAAGCCAAACTTGGGCTCAGACAAGTTGGGGTTGGACATGGAAACCTCCAGTTAGGGCTTGGGAAGGGCTACAAGAGGAGCACCTGCCCTTCAGTATAGTTTGCATTTCTTCACATCGCAACACCAGCCGCTTCCGACGGCAGCAGGGGAGTGGCAGCCTTGGGGGCTGGGCTTTGCCCTAACGCAGGGGCGGCACCAGCGTCCAGAAGATTCCCACCTGCAGGGAAGCCACAGGGATCCCCGTTACAAAAATTCGGAAATCGCAGCCTTCTCACGGACTAGGGTAATCTGAAGGGCAGGTCAATGGAGAGAACCTCTATGGCGATTCAGCGTGGTGCCAAAGTCCGGGTGTTGCGGAAAGAATCCTACTGGTATCGGGATGTGGGAACGGTTGCGGCGGTGGATACCAGCGGCATTCTCTACCCGGTGATCGTCCGCTTCGACAAGATCAACTACTACAACATCAACACCAACAACTTCCGCGAAGATGAGCTGGAAGTGGTGGAGGAGCCCAAGCCCAAAGCCAAAGCTTCCAGCTAAGGCTGCCCCTGCCAACTCAACCAAGCTCTTTGGCTTCCTCTTCCTGTGCCCGAGCTGCCGGAAGTTGAAACCGTCAGGCGGGATCTGCAGCGCCTCACCCTCGGTCTGTGCATCCTGGCGGTGGAGGTGCTTCTCCCTCGCACCGTGGCCTACCCCGGCAAAGACGAGTTTGCGCAGGGGCTGGCAGGCAGCTGTTTGACCCAGTGGCAGCGGCGAGGCAAATATCTTCTGGGATCCCTGGACTCTGGAGCGGTTCTGGGCGTGCATCTGCGCATGACCGGGCAACTGCTCTGGGTTCAGGGATCCGCGCCTTTGCCAGCCCATACCCGGGTTCGACTGCGCCTGGAGCAGGGGTGGGAGCTGCGCTTTGTTGATCTGCGCACCTTTGGCCAGATGTGGCTGGTGCCCGCCGGGGTGGAGCCGGAGACGGTGATCACGGCTTTGCAGAGGCTGGGGCCAGAGCCGTTTTCGCCCGCCTTTTCAGAAACCTATTTCCAAGCCGCCTTGCGGAAAAGCCGCCGCCCCATCAAAGCCGCCCTGCTGGATCAGTCGCTGCTAGCGGGAGTGGGCAACATCTACGCCGACGAAGCCCTGTTTTTGAGCGGCATCCACCCCTTGACACCTGCCTCGCAGCTTTCCGACGCTGCCAAGAGCCGCCTGCGAGAAGCCTTGATCCGGGTGTTGCAAGCGGGGCTGGAGCAGCGGGGCACCACCCTGCGCGATTACCGGGATCTGCGTGGGCTCAACGGCAACTACCAGGGGCAGGCGTGGGTGTACGGTCGAGAAGGGGATCCCTGTCGCCTCTGTGGCACCCCCATTCAGCGGAGTAAGCTCTCGGGCCGCTCGGCCCACTTTTGCCCCCGCTGCCAGCCGCCTCCAGGCCGGGTTGAGACTTGATGGCGTATCTCCCGCCAACGGCTATAGTTCTAGGTTGATCTCCAGCTCCCCTCTCCCTCTGGGAGAGGGGCCGGGGGTGAGGGTCAGCCAGGAGGGATCCCCGTGAAAAAAATGGCATGGTCCCAGTGCTGGGTCGGTCTCCTCGGCGGGGTGGTCGGGATCGCGGCACTTCCTGTTTTTGCCCAACTGGAGCTGGATGCCCAACTGGGCCGATCCCAGGTTGTTGCCCCCAGCAAAGATTGCCCCGCCTGCGATCTGACGGGAGCCGAGCTGCCGGGAGTGGATTTGAGCGGCGCCAACCTGAAAGAAGCCATCCTCAGGCAGGCCAACCTGCAAGCTGCCGACCTCTCTCAGGCGATCCTCAACTTGGCCGATTTGCGCGGCGCCAACTTGCGCGGCTCGGATCAGGGCGGGGCCTTTCTGTGGGAAGCCGATCTCAGCCAGACCAACCTGCAGCAGACCAATCTCACCGGCGCCAACCTGCAGGTGGCCAACCTCAGCGGCGCCGACTTGCGCGGGGCCGTCCTCGTCGGTGCCGACCTCACAGGAGCCAACCTGCGCCAGGCCGATCTGCGCGGGGCCGACCTGCGCGGCGCTTTTTTGGAAGCAGCCGATCTGACAGGCGCCCTCTACAACGCCCAAACCCAACTGGATCCCACCCTGAACCCCGGCGCCCGCGGCATGGTCTTTGTGAAAAACTAGCTCCCCTGTCCCTGAGGGAGAGGGGCTGGGGGTGAGGGCTAGCTCCCTCTTTTGGGCAGATTAAGCTTAGCCCTCTCATAGGCCGGGATCCCCTGCCATGAGTTCCCCTGTCCGGGTTCTGATTGCCGACGACCATCCCCTGTTTCGGCTGGGGCTAAAGTTTGCCCTGCAAGCGCAAGGATTTGAGGTGGTGGCCGAAGCCGAGACGGGATCCCAGGCCGTTGAGTACTGCCGCCGTTGCCCCGTCGAGGTGGCCCTTTTGGATGTGCGCATGCCGGATGGAGACGGGATCCTGGCCTGCCAGCAGATTGTCGAGCTGGGCCTGCCGGTGGTGGTGGTGATGATGACCACCTTTCAGGAGCCGGGTCTGATTGAGGCAGCCCGCCGCGCCGGGGCCAAAGGCTACCTTTCCAAAGAGACTGACCCGGCGGAATTGGCCCGCGTCATCCGCCAGATCTTGGCCAACCCCGAACGAGACTGGCTGCCCGCCCCCAAAGAACTGCCCAAGCTCACCCCCCGCGAGCTGTGTGTGCTGCAACTGATGAAGGAGGGCCTGGCCAACAAGCAGATTGCCCGCCGCCTCGGCCTCAGCATCGAAACCGTGAAAGAATACGCCAGCGCCGCCTACCGCAAGCTGGACGCCAATGACCGCGTCACCGCCCTGCTCAAGGCGCAACAACTGGGGATTTTGTAAAAGGATTCTGAGAATTTCTTAAAAATCTTGAACTTGAAAAGGGCAAGCCAGCACCTCCCCCCAGAGGTGGGGATGTTTGAAACTTCGGATCCCTTGCATACTGTTGCTATCCTGGCGTTCCCCCAGAGGCTACTTCTTTTTCCCCGTTATCCGAGATACGGCCATGTCTGCTCCTTCCCCGCTGTTGCTCAAACTTGCCCTGCGCCTGCTCAGCTCTCTGAAGATCCCGGTGGATCGGCGCAGGATCCGCGAGCGCGGCTTTGTGCTGCCGGTCGCCATCTTAATTGTGCTGGTGTTGAGCTTGGTCACGGTGGGCCTGCTGACCCGCTCCACCCAGCGCAACATCCAAACCCAGGTGGAACGGGCGGGGCAGACGGTTAGCCGGCAACTGAACGCCGCCATCGACCGGGCACGGGCCAAGATCGACTACCTGATACGCGATCCCCGCCTGCCCGCAAGCAACCCCACCGATGCCCAATTGGTTGAGGCTTTGATTAACGATGGGGCGGGAGAGCTGATCCCGCGGGATGAGAACGATCCCTACATCCTCCCCGATGAAACCCAGTTCGTAATTACAACCAACATCGAGGTAGAGGATCCCAACAACCCCGGGCAAACCCTGCCCGTGCCGGTGCGGGCGCCGGCCTGGTGGTTTTTGGTGGACACCGACAACAACGGCGTCAACGACTCCGTAACTGCCTACACCATTCTCAACACCCGTCGGGCCGGCGGCAGGGACTTTGAGGACAGCCGGCTAACGGATACGGAGCGGGCGCGGCGCCTGATGATCCGCAGTGGCCCCCTGCAGGGCTCGGCCTTGGCTGGCTGCAACGATAACCCCCTTCAGCAGACGATCAACCCCAACGTGGGAGACTGGTTCCAGGTGGGATCGGCGCTGTACAAGCCTTTCCAGGTCTTCGCGGTCACCTTGCCCATTCAAGGGGCCGACTCCACCACCCGCGCCATCTCGGCTTTGCAATTCCAGCAGGATCGCAAGCGCGATCTGCTCAACAAGTGGGGGGCCTTCAGCCGCGGCGACCTAGAGTTTTTCTTCACTCCCGGCTACAACTGGAACGGCGCCATCTACGCCGGCGGCAGCCTCTTTTTCCGCTATGCCCCCAACAACTTGTTCCGGGCTTTCCTGATCAGCTCGCAGGAATCCTGCTTCTACATGCCTGCAGATAACTCGGAGATTACGGCCTTCGGGGAGCTGGTGGCAGGAGCCATTGGCTACGCCGGCCAGCAGGTGAGCGACTCTCTCAGTTTCGATGCCCACCCTGGCGTGGCGGATGTGCCGCCCAACGAGCCGCCTCCTAAGCTAAACAACCTGAACTTTGACTCGGTGCAAAACGGGGTAGAGCCGGAAAGTGTGGCCCTGGATCCGCTGGAGCTGCACCTTTTTGGCCGCATCCGCCCCCGAGGGAATTACCAGCAAGACGCAGCGGGATGGGCGGCTTCTCCTCTCAACGCCAAGCGGCGGGAGAACCCCGGACGGATTAAGGCCGGTGGTTTTCAGTCCGGTTCCGACCAGGTCTGCCCTCCCTACGTGGACGATGTCTATCGGGCCGACAACCGTTTTGGGCCCAAGGCCAGCTACGAGCGTCCGCCCGTGACGCCTGACCCGCAGAATGGCTGCAACGTGCCCACTTTTGCGGAAGAGTTCAACAACGCCAGGGCAGGTGGCCAGATCCTGGATGATGCCAGAAATGAGCTGGGGGAATCCCTCACTGCAGACGACCCACCCCCAGGCGCCCTTTCCGAGGTGGGCTTGGATGGCTACTGGGAGCGGCGGGCACGCGTGGAGGGCTTGCGGGTAATTGTTGGGCAGCGGCTAGAACTAACCCGCACCGATTCTTTGCCTTTGCCTCTGGTGCCGCCCGGGGATCCCAACGATCCCACCAGGCTGCAGGCCATTTTCATCAGCAACGAGGCGCGGCAACGCCTAACGCTACGGGACAACCCGGCAGCGGTGCAGGCCACGGCCGTTTACCACCACAGCCACCGAGATGGGCGCTTCCCCATTGCTTGCCTGGCCACGGTAGCCCACCCCGGCTCTCCCTGGAGCTTGCAGCGGGCTTCCACTTTCCGGAACGGCCCCCAAAGCATCAACTTCTTTACCGGCGAGGGCACCAACGTTTGGGAATATGATCCCACGCCAATGAGAGGGCAGCTACAGCCTGGCACCCCACTGTGGACGGCGCTCACCAACCTGGCCAATTTTGCCGGCGATCCCGACGGGGCCTATCCACCCAGGCAAGAAGAGGGCCGCATTCATCCGGATCCGTTCATCACCGCCTTTGGCAACTTCTCCGAGCTGCGGCGGGTGATCGACACGGTTAACAGAGGCACGCGGGTCGATCAGCTCAGCCTGGCCGACCAGACCACGCTGCAGACGGCGGGCTGCATGTTGGGCATGCTGGCCGACAACATTTTGCGGATTGAGGCGGCTGCCAACGCCGGGGATCGAGCAGCTCAGATCCTTCGGGATGATATCCGAGCCAGTCGTAGGGGTGATCTGAATGCTCCTGAGCGCAACCGCTTCTACCTGCCGCTGCGCTACATCTTCCCCACCAGCGACTTTAACCAGGCGGATCCCATAGAGAGCGCGCGGCGAGGCGCCTACTCGTGGCTGCCGCCTGCCACCTACCGGGCGGTAACCGACACCGACCTTGAGCGAGTGGCTCTTCGGCCTCGCCCCACCATCGGCGACTGGCGTTTGCCCCACGCTGCTGCCACTTGCCCCAGCAGCACCCTACTCGGTGGCAGGCACCCCAACAGCAACCAGATGGAGCTGATCCAGGTCGGCGACCAGTGCCATCGCGTGCCCTTCAAAGATTCGGTGTTTTACGATGGCCGCGAGGCGATGGCGGTGCGGGCCCTCAACATCGACCTGGCCCTTTTGACCAACAACGTCAATGGCCAGGCCAACGGGCTGATCAACGGAGATACTTGGCTGCCTGCCGGCGTGCAAGAAGGCCGCGAGGGGGGCATTTTCTACGCCTTCCGGGAAGATGCGGTGCGGGAAGATGCCATCGCCCGCCCGCCCTTGACCAACTTCGGTAGCTATCAAACCGCCTGGCGAGATGCAAATGCTCGCGGCACTCTCCCCTTCATCATGAATGCCGGCCAGCCCGGTCGCAACCAACCGGTCGGCGATCCGCCTGTTTCCAACGAGGGGCTTAGCCCCAAGCCGGTGGACTACTACCCCGATCCGGATCGGCGGCCCTATGGCTTCCGGCTGCGCAACGGGGCAGTGTTGGCGCGGGGTGGGTTCAACCTCGATGAAGCCGTCTTCGGCCTTTCCTTCGTTTCCGACAACCCCGTCTACATCCAGGGGAACTTTAACCTGCACCAGACGAGGGGAGGCGGTCAGCTGGAGGAGTTCACCACTCGCCTCAGATTTGGGGAAAACGGCCTCTACGACAACTTCTACAGGCGGCTCCGGAGGGATGAAGATCGGGGCTTTGCCCGGGCAGCCCAGGATCTCTGGCGGCCCAGCGAGGTCATAGGCGACTCGGTCAATATCCTCTCCGCCGATTTCTGCGACGGCAGCATCGACGACGGCTTTGTCCAGGATGGCACCCTCGATGGCGGCGGCAGCAACTACACCTCCGGCCAAGACTACGCAGGTGGACGGGCCTCGGCCCCTCGCCGCAACGACTACTACGGCTGCAGTGGGCCAAACCTAGGGGCCAACACCTCCTTCCTCAACCAGGCCCTGGTGATCCGGGGCAACAACTGGCCGGGCAACGGTGGCGTCCTGCGCTTCGACAACACAAATGGGGCCCAGAACCTGGGCGACAACACCAACCAGCCCGGCTGGCCGGATGTGTTTGCCCGCGACACCCTCTTTGCCCGCCGCAACAGCACCGATCCCAACTCCAATGAGGCCGACCGGACGGTGGGTCTGGGCGTGCCGGAGGTGCGGCAGTTGCGGGCGCCGGATCGGGAATATGCCAACTTTGGCGTGCGCATCTCGGCCCTGGGCAACCCGGTGCTGGATACCTCCCGTTGGGTGATGGTGGCTCCCCTCGGGCCTTGTCCGAATCCGGGCGGCGCCGGCCTGCTGGCCGAGTATTACAACGGCTGGCTCAGCAGCCCGCAGAACCAGTACGACCGCAACACAGGGTTTGCCGACCCCAATAATCCTCTAGGTCCTGTAGGTCTGCTCCAAACTGCCCAAAACCGCAACCTGCCCTACCTGCGGGCGGTGCGCTGGCCGGATCCGGTGTTCCCAGCGCAAGGAGTACCTGACGCCATTGGTCAGTACAACAATGGCTATACCACCAATGCGCCTACCTGTAATCCAAGTGGCACCAACAACCAACGCTGGGCCTGCGTGCGCAATGCTATCGATAACCCGACCAACCTGGCCCCCTTTGCCCGCAGCGGCAGCGGTTTCCCTGGGTGGGGAGGCTTCCAGTACTTTTTCGGCAGCAGCACATCGCTGAACTCCAACTCTCCCTTCAAGCGGCGGCTGTATGACAACTCTAGGTGCGACGGGTCTTTGGCGGACATTCGGCAGCCTCTTTGCCGCTTGTCGGCGCCGGCTGGCACCCCAGATCGACGGGATCGCGGCGACTGGTTCTGGATGCCTAGTTGCGGAGAGCCAGATGGCAACAATGGCTTTACGAATCTGCTGACCGACGCAGATGATCTCAACTTCCCGGGTCACTTCAACTTCCTGCGCTCCTGCTGGCGGCGCAGAAGTGGTGGGACAAACAGCGGCAACAACAACGGCAACGACTTTTTCGTGGTGCGCTGGGTAGGGGAGCTGTATCCCCGTTGGCCTGGCCTACAGAGCTACCGCATTCTCAACGGCGACGATGGCGCGCGGCTGATCATTCGACGGCGGGACGGCTCCAATGCCACTTTTGTCAACCACGGAACTTCGCTCAGCCTAGGGCCCAATGCTGCGGGTGCCGAAGCCTGGCAGGATGGCGGCGGTAACCTGGTCACCCTGCGATTAGAGCTGGAGTGCGCGGATCCATCCCAGCCCTCGCCCTACTTGGTGGAGATCCAAACTTACGAAAATACCGGCAGTGCCTCCCTGCGCTTTGCCACCCGCGATGGCAGCGAGTTGGAAGACTACGACCTGCGGTACCTGAAGCCGCTGCAGGGGGTGAACCAACCTTGCCAGCCGGATCGGAATAAACCTCTGTTATCCAACCAGAAGTACTGCGAAGCCCCTCTCAATTGCAATCCCATCTGGGGAGACTGGACTCCTGCATGTGACCCCAACATCTGTCAGCAAACCACTATTACCCAAACCAGAACTGCCACCTTGCCTGCCGGTTGCCCTGGCAGCGCGCCAACGCAGGAAACTCGGCAGATCACCTGCCAGCCGCAGTACAACTACGGGCCTTGGTCGGATTGGACGCCTCAGTGTACCCAGCAGCAGCAGTGCAGCCGGGCTACCATTACGCAGAGCCGCAGCCGCACGGTTACGCCGCTGTGTCCCAGCCAAAGCCCCTTCACCGAAACCGAAACCCGAGCCTTTACCTGCCAGCCTCCGGGGGCTACCTGCACCTACACAGACTGGACTCCTCAGTGTACGGTGGCCAACGGCGGCCTGCAAGTGACCCAAACCCGCACCAAGACCTGCACGTCGAGCTGCGGAACCACCACTACTATAGAAACCCAAACGGTTACTTGCCCGAAGATTTGCAACTACGACTGGGGCCCTTGGTCACCGGCCAGTTGCGATGAGGTCATCGACCAGATCGCCTGCGGCACAACCAAAACCTTTACCCAAACCCGGACGGGCACCCTCATCGCCAGCACCAGCAGCCCCACCTGCTCGCCCACTACAACGCAGACACAATCTTTAACCTGTCAAGGGCGGCCTTGCGGGCCGGGTACTTTTGCGCCTGAGGCTCCCGGCAAGAGCCCCTTCGGCGAGTGGATGGCGGCCAAGCCTAACACGGTGGAGCTGCGCCCTGTCCACGAAATCCAAGCCGATCCAGAGCCGGAGACGATCGGCGTGAACACGGTGGCCAAGGCTTCTACTGAAGGCGTGACCATTGCTCTGGAGCCGCAGCTCTCGCCGGTGCTGGAGGTGAAGGCGGGCGTGCCCAAGCCGCCCAAGTGGCCCAGCCCTGCCGAAGCGCTGCAAGCGGCCTTCAATTGGATCTTCGGCGAGCCGGCCTACGCCGCCCGCAACGGCCTGAGGAGCAACGTGTTGCTCAGCGAGATCGCCAACCCCAGCAAAGAGCCGGGCATCCGCCCCGCTGAAAGTGTCGCTCAGCCGATTGCTGGCAACCTGGCTCCAGGCACCGATGACTGGGCGCGGCTACTGCGGCGGAGGTTGCTCAAAGAGGATCAAAGCGTCCGCTGCGACTCTGAAGAAAAAGTTGGCCCCGACGGTGGCTTCTGGGTACCCGGCGTGTTCCGCCCCAACTTCAACGACCGCTTCAAGTACACCGCCTACACCGGTGCCAGCCGCCCCAGCACGTTGCGCACCATCGGAGGTGCTGATCCCACCTTTGAGGATCTCAACGGCAATGGCGCTTGGGATCCAGGCGAGCCGACGAACGTTTTGGATCGGGATCCGCTGTTTGGGTTTGATTTGGATCCCAACAAGCCAGGGCTAGAGATCCAGCCCCAGATGGCGCTCAACCCCTACGCCCGCGTCAACAAAAATGCTGCGGCGCAGGGTTACACCCCCGCATCCAAGTACGCGGACGGCTACTACATCGATCACAGGGGGAGTGAAAACATCCGCAACGGCCTGTGCTTCTACGTCAAGCCCAACGGCAACACCATCCAGGTGCAAATCGACCGGGATGGCGGCGGTGGCAATAACCCTGAGTGGGTAGATGTGGAGCCCTTCACCCTGGATCTGAACAGTCCCACCACCGGCTTTGCCGGCAACAACCCGGTGCTGGGGGTGATCCTGGACGAGGTGACGCGGCGGCCCATTCCCATTCCTCGCTTCCAGGAGCTGGCCTCCACCGATGTGAACCAGCGCCGCCGCAACGACAATGGCAGCCAAAACTGGCAACTGCAGCCGGCCCGAGAAACACGGGTCAACGCGGTGGCCGTTAGCGGTGTCCTCCCGTCGCGGCTGGATCAAACCGCCGGCGGTATGCACAACTTCCTGCGCCTCAACGAGCTGTGGAGAAATACCGACCTCTTCTTCAGCGGCTCGATGATCCAGCTCAACTACAGCACCTATGCCACCGGGCCCTTCCTGCAGCACAGCTTCGAGCCGCCCAACTTGGTGCCGGATCCAACCTTTGTGCGGGGCTTCGACTACTACTTCCCGCCCAATCGCCGCTTCGGCTATGACGTGGGCCTGCAGATTGCCCGCCGCCCTGGCCCGGTGTCGGCCCGCTTCCAGTTCCCCTCCAACGCGCGCACCGAGTTCCTGCGCGAGCTGGATCCACAGGATCCGTATGTGCGGCGGCTGCGCTGCGAGCTTCAGAACCAGCCGGATGTGCCGTTGGATCCGTCTGCCCAGATTGGCGGCTGCAATGAGTTCAACTGATATCAACCCGTTCGGCCAGGGGTAGATTCAAGGTAGGGGCAAAGCAGGGAGGGATCTATGGACAAGGGACGGATTTGGCGGCAACCAGCAGCAGAGGGCTTTACCCTCATCGAGGTGTTGGCTTCGGTGATCATCGTGGCGCTGGCCATGGCTGCTCTTGCCCCTGCCCTTACCTTAGTTGCCTACCGGCGGGCCATGAGCGAGCGGGTGGAGCTGGCCAATCGCCTGGCCCAGGAGGAGGTGGATCGCATCCGCACCCTGGTGGATATCGAGCTGGCTGCTGCTCCAAGGGCTTTTCAGGATCCAGTTCGGTTGGCCCAACTGCCTATGGTAGGAGCCGACCCGCTGGCAGACACCCCACCCCCTGACGAAATGCCCGCCGATGCAAATGCCGGCAACTACATGCACAGAGACAACTATTCTCTTCGCCTGGCCCAAGTTCAAGTGCCGGGGCGGAATCCGGAAGAGTACGTCATCCAAACCTTCCGCGACGCAGGGGCACCTTGCATCGACCGCCGTGAAAACAGGGTCATTGAGGGGGTGCCCTGCAGCTTTCTCATGGGGGTGAGGGTTTACCACCGCTTTTCTTTTGATCCAAACACTCGCCGAGCGCTGCCTGGCTTGAGGGCGGAGGTGGTTTCGGCTAACCAGAACTTGGCCAATGCCAATGTCTGGCTCTTTCCACTAGCCACCTCCTTTGTAGAAGTTAACCCTGCTGCCAACTTGGGAGATGTTTGCCGGCAGATAGCCATTGCCAGCGGCGAGGATCCCAACCAGAGGTGCCGGGCTTTCCCCTTGCCTAACTGACCTGCTGTACCCTGAGGTAGAGCCTAAGTTCCTTCCTGCAAAACCTGTTGAAAGATGGAGGTGTTGGCCTGTGTTGATCTTTCGCCGCCAAGCCAGCAGAGGGTTTACCCTCATTGAGCTGTTGGTCTCACTGCTGGTTGCCTCCATCTTTCTCCTGGCCACCGCGATGATTGTCATCGAGACGATGCGGCTGGATCGGGAGGAGACAGGGCGCACCCAGGTGCAGGCGGAGCTGACCCAAGCCATGGAATATATCCAGCAGGATCTGGCGGAGGCTCTCTACATTTACAACGACACCGAACAACCCAATGGAGACGGGATCCCGGATGTTATCCAGCGGCTTTACACCCCCGGCTGGATCCGCCAACCCGCGGGCGCTATCCCGGTTGTCGCCTTTTGGAAGCTGGAGCCGATCCCGCAAGGATGCTACGCGGGCAACCCCACCTTACAACAGATCCGAGAAGGCCGTGCCACCTTGCCCGCCGAACCACCTCCTGAGTTTCCGCGCACAAACGGTAAAAATGCGGATTGGGAAACCCTTGTCAGCCGCCGCGGCATCTACACCTTGGTTGTGTACTACCTGCGCCGCAACTACAACAACGCTGGCAACTTGGCGGATGGTTCGACAACCCCTTGGGAAGGCAACGCGCGGATCCAGCGTTTTGAGCTGAGACCTTTTGCAAGGCAGGGGAACAACGACTGCGCCGGGCGCAGCCCGTTCTTTGTCGAAGATCCCGATCCTTTCCGAGATGGTTTTCTCGCTTGGCCTTCCGAGCAGGCCCGAGCACGCCAGATCCCGATTGCCGGCAGCACAGATGGCCCCCGCCTGACAACTTTGGTCTCCAACATCTTCAGCAGCCGGGAGGGAAGTCCGCAGGTTGCACCCGCTTGCCCGCAGGGCTATGCCTTTGGCGGCGGCAGACCCAACGGCGTCACCTTCTCGGGGTTGGGAAATAACCAAAACGACGTGGGCTTCTACGTTTGCGTGCGGCAAAGCCCCGGTGCTGACCGACCGCAGGATGTGATCATCAACATCACCGCCACGGCCATGGAGCGGGCCAACCCTGGCCTTTTCCGTCGCTACATCCGAAATGCCACCAGCGTCGATATCTCAGAGGTGTCGCGCTACTTGCTGCCAATGCAAACACGGGTTCCTGCCCGCGGTGTTATCAACCGTCAGCTCTCCTAGGGGGAATGTCCACCATGTTGGCCTTGGAGAAAAAAGCAATTGGCCGAGCTCAGCCGCTTCGATCCCTGGGCTTTACGCTGGTAGAAGTCCTGGCGGTGGTGGTTATTATCGGCATTCTGGCCGTGCTGGCCGTCCCCTCCGGGATCAACATCTGGGCGCGGATCCAACTGGAGGATGCCCAAAACAAGGTGGAGCGCGCCCTGCGCACCGCCCGCACCAACGCCAGAGCTTCTCTCCTGGGCCGAGCTTGGGTGGTGGGGGTGGACAATTCAGAGCCAAACGTGCCGACTCTGGTTATCCAGGATGAGGAGGGCCTCTGCGATGAACCTACCCCCTGTCAGCGGCTACGCCTGAACAATTTTGTAACTGTGGCTAACACCTTCAATGACGGAAGGGCGGTTTTTGAATCCGATGGCCGCGCCCGTCGACTGGGTCGCTTTGTAGTTAGCAGCACCTACTCCCAGGGCGAAAACCGCTGCGTGGTGGTGAGCACCTTGATAGGCACCATCCGCAAGGACAACAATCCGGAGTGTGACAATGTAACCAGCGAGCCAGAGGATGTAACCAGCGAGCCAGAGGAAGGATAGCTGGGCAAGCCTCTAGTCCTGAATTTACTGAACAACATATTGTCTTACGGAACTAAA
>NZ_JANSHO010000063.1:0-65553 GCF_047502635.1 Synechococcus sp. RC10B2 | reverse complement strand
ATTCTCGGAAGCTCCCGTCTACAGCCCGTCAGGGCTTAGCGGGAGAGGATGTCACACTCTTGTCTAGATCCACACACGAATTCTGTAAGATACCCGCACGAGACCAGGGGGACTAACCTGTTGACCCCGCTCCTGGGTCGGTGGAGCTCTGGCAACGCGCGACGTAGTGGGGGCAGCGACAGGGGCCCAGGGGGTTCACAGCACAGGGCAGATAGGGCGAGCGAGAAAAGTAGCGGCAGGAGGGATCCCAACTCGAGGTGGGCTGCAGCTGGTGGGAGGGAGTGGGCTCATCCCAGCTTGAGGGGCGACGGGAGCCTCTCTTTTCCAGCAGAGGGAGCAACTGGGCCAAGAACGTCAGGCCCAACCACAAACCGACTCCCAGGATCAGCGCTGGCACCATTGCCCTCCTCCGTCGGCCAACAGCCTTGTCTTCCAACCAGAACCAGCCTAGGCCAGCCGGTTGGCAGAGGGCCAGCCTTGGCAGACAGTTTCGCAACTGTCCTGGTTAGCCAGCGAAGAGCCGGGAGAAAAAACGACTAGAGTGAGAAATGGAGCCGTTACCTCGTTTTTGAATGCCATGACCACCTCCACCCTCGATGCTGCCGCCATCCTTGAGGCGTTGCGCCCGGTTCAAGATCCGGAGCTGCGCCGCAGCCTGGTGGAACTGAACATGATCCGCGACATTCGCGTCGAGCCCAAGCGGGTGGCCTTTACCCTGGTGCTGACCACGCCGGCCTGCCCCTTGCGGGAATTCATTGTGGACGAGTGCAAAGCTGCCATCCGCCGCTTGGCCCCAGTTGAAGCCATTGATGTCACAGTAACGGCGGAAACCCCCCGCTCCCCTTCTCTGCCGGATCGCCAGTCTGTCCCCGGCGTGCGCAACATCATCGCCATCTCCAGCGGCAAGGGAGGCGTGGGCAAAACCTCCGTCTCGGTCAATGTGGCCGTGGCCCTGGCCCAGAGCGGAGCGCGGGTGGGGCTGCTGGATGCCGATATCTACGGCCCCAATGTGCCGCTGATGCTGGGCCTCCAGGATCGCTCTTTGTTGGTGCGCAAGCGGGAGGACGGCGGCGAAGACATCTTCCCCCTGGAAAATTACGGCGTCAAGATGGTGTCGATGGGCCTGCTGGTGGGGCGGGATCAGCCGGTGATCTGGCGGGGGCCAATGCTCAACGGCGTCATCCGGCAGTTTCTCTATCAGGTGCAGTGGGGGGAGCTGGACTATCTCATCGTGGATATGCCCCCCGGCACCGGCGACGCCCAACTGACCCTGGTGCAGGCGGTGCCCTTGGCCGGCGCCGTGATCGTCACCACACCGCAGTCGGTGGCCCTGCTGGATAGCCGCAAGGGCTTGAACATGTTTCGCCAGTTGGGGGTGCCCATCCTCGGCATTGTCGAGAACATGAGCTACTTCATTCCCCCCGACCTGCCGGATCGCCAGTACGACATCTTTGGCTCAGCAGGCGGAGAGACCACGGCCCGCGAGCTGGGTGTCCCACTGCTGGGGCGGATCCCGCTGGAAATTGCCCTGCGGCAGGGGGGAGATGCGGGCCAGCCCATCGTGGTCGGTCAGCCTGAGTCTGCTTCTGCCCAAGCTCTGCAGCAGATCGCCAAAACCTTGGCCGGCCGCGTCTCCATGCTGGCCTTGGGGGCCGGCTAGAAGCGCTCCGCTTCCACCAACGACACCCCGAAGCTGCGTCCTCCCAAGACAATGCCCTCTTGGGCCTTGCCGCGCACGGTTACGGTGCTGTTCATGGCCGGCAAGCCCTTGTCGGTGATGACCCAGAGGGAGCCGCTGCTGTCTTGGATCTCGTACACACCCTGGCCGAACACCCCTATCTGGTTGACCACGCGACCGCGGACGTACACATTGGTGTAGCGGGAAGGATTTTGTTCGATCTGGGCAATCGGGGTTGTGCCAATGCCTAAGCGCGCCAACGGCCCACATCCTGTCAGGGCTAGGCTGGCACAGAACAAGAGTACCAGGGATCCACCGCGGAACGATTGGCCGAGTTGCCGTTTCATGGGTTGCTTCCCTCACGAGCCCTTGCTCTCACCATAGCAAGCCGGCAGCAGATCCACCGCCAAGCTAGAACTTCTCGCCAATGCCAAAGTGCAGTTGAGGCCGGCCGGCCTCCCCTTGCCCGATGGCGTAGTCGATGCGCAGCGGCCCCAAGGGAGATTGGATGCGGATGCCGGCCCCCAGCCCCAAGCCGCTGCCCGGCTTGTTGCGCACCGCCGCCGGATTGCCGATGACCGCCGCGCCGCTGCCCAGATCGGTGCCGTAGTCGGCGAAGACCACCGCCCCCACCGGGTCGAACAGGGGGAAGCGCAACTCCGCCGTCGCCGTGGCAAAGCTGCGACCGGAGCCGACGCCGCCCTCAAAAAATCCCCGCACCGAGCTGCCCCCGCCGATGGGGAAAGCATCGTAGGGAGCCAAGTCGCCAATCGTGGTGCCCGCCCGCACGTCAAAAGCCAGCACCTGCGGTCGCTCGCTGCGCGTCTCGAACAGCTTGACGGGAATGAACTGGCTGTAGCTGGTCTCGAGGCGGTTGGCGTTGAGGCCGTTCTCCAACAGACGGACCGACTGTTCGGTGGAGAGGCGAAAGACGGATCCCTGGCTGGGGCTGTTGGGGTTGTCGCGGCTGTCGTGGACAAGGCCGAACCGCAGGGTGGTGTAGCTGTCTTGGCCGCTTGCGCTGAAGGTAATCGGGTTGCCCAGCACATCGAAGCGCTCCTGCTCGCCGTTGCTGTTGCGGGCTTCCACAAATTGGACGCGGGTGCCCAGGCTGGCCCGCCAATTGCCCCCAATGGGACGGGAGAAGGTGACGCCGCCGCCCAGCCGGTTGATGCGCACGGGATCCCCGTTGGGCAGGGTCAATCCCTCGTTGAAGACAAAGCTGGAGCTCTGCTGGTTGGCGATGTTGACGTTGTAGGAGGTGGGGATCTCCAGCGTGGCAATGCGCGGGTCGGTGAAGTTCAAATCGAACAGAGTTTCGTTGGTGCCCACCTGCACGTTGAAGCTGGCGCTTTGGTTGTTGCCGCCCAAGTTTTCTTCCGAGACGTTGAGGCCGGCAAAGACCCCTGTGGCCGAGCTGACGCCGATGGTGCCGCTCAAGGTGCCGGTGCGGCGCTCTTCCACGTTCACCACCACCACCACCTTGTTGGGATCCTGGCCAGGGTTGAGCCCAACATTCACATCTTGAAAAAGGTTAAGGTCGAAAACTGCCTGGAGATCCTTCTGGATTTGGTTGCGGTTAAACACATCCCCTGGCTTGGTCTTGAGCTCGCGGGTGATGATGAAGTCGCGGGTTCTGGTGTTGCCTTGAACGCGAATGTCCTCGATCTCCCCTTCGGCAATTTCCAGAGTGAGGGTGCCATCTTCGGAGGAGCGCACGTCGGTCACCTTGGCCAGCACGTAGCCCTTGTCGGCGTACCACTGCTCGATCTCGGCCACTGCCGCTTGCAGCTCGCCAAAGTTGAGCACCCGCCCTTCTTGATCGGCAAAGGCCTTCTTGAGCACCTCCGGATCCAGAACTTTTGCCCCTTCTGTGCGCACGGCTTTGAGGATCGGATTGGGCTTGACCTCAAAGGTAACCCGCACCCCCAGGGGCGTATCGGAGGGCACCGCCCGCACATCGGCAAAAAACCCAGTGGCAAACACAGCATTGATGTCTTCCCGCAGTTGGGAGCGAGTGGAGACCTCGCCGGCCCGCGTGCGAATAGCCTTGTAAACCTGCTCGATCAACTCTGGGTCGTCGGTTCCTTCCACCACCACTTCCGCTACCAAAACTTCTGGCTCGCCAGCGGCTGGGGTAGGTGTAGGGGAGGGTTGGGCGGGGGTATCGCCATTGGTGCGCAGATCCAGGGTGCCGGGCGGGGGAGCTGATTGCGCCCAAGCCGCGGATCGCATCGACAGACCGTTCGCGAAAGCGGTGCGTAGCACTACCCCACAGGCGAACACTGAAGCAAGCCGGAGTCCGAGTTGCTGGGAACGGTTCATAGGGATCCCTCACACACCGCCAAAATCCAAAGAGCTAAGTTGCAGAACTTCTTATTGCCCGGCAGCGGACAATTGCCCTGAATTATATCAACCCCGACCCGGGCAGAGCTGAGCATTGCCGCGAGCCGGATTGCGGGCTTGGGCAGTGTAAACTACCCGACTCCAACCGCTAGGCGGCACGAAGCAGGCTTTCAGTAGCCCCCAGTCCCCCTTCGCCCCCCGTACACGGGGGGTGTGGGGGGTGGGGAGTCCAGTGCGGGGCTCCTGCGGCTTCTAGCTGAAGTACAAGCAGCAGCCTCTTCTTTACGGCAGGCGCAGGGATCCCTGGCAGCGCTGGCCACAGGTCTGGGGCTCGGCTGCCTCGGCGGACAGGTTGGCTTGGGAGTTGAGGATAAGAATTGTCATGGGGGCGGGGGGCGGTGAGGGGCTGCTGTGCCAACCCCACCTGCCGGCGAAGTGCCGCGTTGGGGCGCTGGGCACAACGAAGACGATGTTTTGTAGGACATTGCCTTGTAGAGGGGTGGCGCTGTTCTGTCTGCTGTCGAGGAGCACTGTTTGCTGCGGGAGGAGTGTCTGGGCCAGAGCGGCTGGAGCGGATCCCAAACTGAGCAGAGCTGCCAGACCAGAAAAGATGAGCTTGCTCGGCAACATCAGCCTTCCTCTCCAAAATGCTGGGACGCCGGCACCTTAGCTAGTTCCATCCAAAAAGCTCTATCGACTTGCCGCAAAAAAAGCTACGCTCTAGAGCAAAATTTCTCCTGGGCACAGAGAGCTTGCAGAAACGCCCTCCTCCTCTCAGGAAGCTGCAAAAAGGTTGTGGGCAAAAATTCTGGACAGCCCAATCGGGGTTGAGGGCAAACAGGCCGACTGGGCTCGAGGGGTTATCCCGGGCAGACAGCCAGACGGGCAAAGCTGAGCAGAACCGCCCTGGGTGCTGCCCCTTTTCCCAGGAGTTCTGAGCCGCCAACCTGCCCTACAGTTAGCCGGCACCAAGGATGCTCCCCGCCATAGCCGCAGCCTCATTCGCATCTGACCTGATCCTGGCGGTCCTGTTCCCGCTCTTGGTTGAGGCGGGCCACCTGGGCTTCCAGCTCTTGAATGCGGTGCAACAACTGCTCGATCGCCCGTCCCACTGGGTCAGGCATGAGGTGGTGATCTAGGTCGATGCCATGGGCGGGGATGCGGCGTTGATGGGGTGGGATGACCGCTCGACCTGGGATCCCGACCACCGTCATGCCGGGGGCCACATCTTGAATCACCACTGCGTTGGCTCCGATGCGGGCTCTAGCACCGATGCGAACCGGCCCCAGGATCTTCGCCCCTGTGCCCACAATCACCCCATCTTCTAGGGTGGGATGCCGTTTACCTTTGGTCCAAGAGGTGCCCCCCAAGGTAACCCCGTGGTAGAGGGTGACGTCATCGCCAATTTCCGCCGTCTCCCCGATCACCACGCCACAACCATGGTCGATGAAAAAGCGCCGTCCAATCCGGGCTGCCGGGTGAATTTCGATCAACGTAAAGGAGCGAGAAATGAAACTGAGCAAGCGGGCCAGAAAAAAGCAGCGCCGTTTCCACAGCCAATGGGCGATGCGGTGCAGGAAGAGAGCATGTACCCCTGGGTAGGTGAGAAGCACCTCCCAGCGGTTGCGCGCCGCCGGATCCCGCTCGAAGACACAGTCGATGTCTTCCCAGAATTGCTGCCAGAACCCCAGTTTTGGCTCCGGCTTGGCAGAAGAGGGAGAATCACTCCCCCCTGTCTCGGGGCTTTCCACCGCCGACGGCAAGGACTTCGTCCCGCTAACACGAGAGGACTCTGTTAGCATGAATGGCCTCCGGTGAGAAACCTCCACTGCTTCCCCTTCTAGCACTTTTTGTTGTCAGCAGGGGGATCCCCCGCCAAGCTCCAGGATGCCTGTTGACGCTTTTCGTCAAAAGCAGATGAAAATGAGATCACGATAGGAGCCGAATTGGCCTGTCCCCTGTTGTCGCTAAACTGGCTGGCTACCATGCTGGATCCCCTTTTGGAAGAGAAAATCCGCAACCAGGTCCGCACGCACAAGGTGCTGATTTACATGAAGGGCACCCCAGAAATGCCCCTGTGTGGGTTTTCCTACGCCGCCGTTCGCATATTGGATAGCTTGGGCTTCCCCTACACGGCAATTAACGTGCTGGAGGATCCTGAGCTTCGCCAAGGGATCAAAGAGTTTTCCAACTGGCCGACCATTCCGCAGATCTATATTGACGGGGAGTTTGTGGGCGGCTGCGACATCCTCCAAGAGATGCACGCCCGCAACGAGTTGCGTCCCCTGGTCGAGGCGGCTTTTGCCAAGGCCGGCACTCAATCTTAAAGGATCCCATGCTCACCTCGAACCGCCTTCGGCAGCTCTTGGCTGAGAAGCTGCAAGCCCTCTACGTCCACGTGGAGGACGAATCACACCGCCATGCCGGCCATGGGGAACGGCAACAGGGATCCGGGGGGCACTACCGCGTGCAGGTGGTGTCGCCTCTGTTTGCCGGCAAAACTTCTCTGCAACGGCATCGCCTGGTGTACGCCGCCCTGGCCGAGGAGATGGGGCAGAGTATCCATGCTTTGGCGTTGCAAACTTACAGCCCGGAAGAGGTGCCGACAGCCGGGATCCCTCACAATTGGATAGCATAGAGGGCGAAATGGCTGCCCCAGCGGGGTAAGGGAGGAAGTATGGCAGCTCTTTTGGCCACCTGGCTGATGTCGGCCTTGAGCGTGATGATTTTGGCCTGGCTTTTGCCCGGGATCCACGTCTCCGGGTTTGGAGGTGCCTTGGTGGCGGCGCTGGCCATTGGGCTAGTCAACAGCTTGGTGAAGCCGTTTCTGCAGTTGATCACCCTGCCGATTACAATCCTGACGCTAGGTTTGTTTTGGCTGATTTTAAACGGCATCTGCTTAGCCATTGCCGACTTTTTGGCCGGGGATGCTTTCAATATCGACAACTTTGGTTGGGCGTTTGTCGGCGCCATCGTGCTCTCCATCGTCAGCGGCTTGGTTCAGCGCGTCTTCGAGCAAGCCAGCTAGGCTTGAATTTCTCGTAAACTACCCGGCTCCGACCGCCCCCCCTACATCCCCCCTTGCGGGAGGGAGAGAGGCTGAGACGAGCTGCCCTCCAATGGAGCCGCCGAATCTCCCCGCGTCAGGATTACCGGTGAGAACTCTGTTCCGCTTGGGCGAGCAGCAGCGGCGCCTACCGTTGGGGTCTACGGCCCGCTAACCCAGGTGGGTCTCCCCAGTCGTTGGCTGGAGCACTCCGCGCCGAGTCATGCGAGGCCGAGTCAGTTCCCCTATGCCCCACGGTACTGGGCAGCTTCAAAGACCAAAACCTTGAACCTGCGTCTTTAGGGCCTACGGCCCGCCAAAGGCGAACCGCGCAGCGGTAGGACGGGGCTTTGGACCCATTTTTTGGGGTAACAAGCTGGAGAAACGGTTCTCAGGCCCGCGCTTTGGGAGTGACCTCTAGGATGGTGGGACGGGATCCCGTTTGGGCCGTCTCTTGAACATGGCTCGCCTTGGCCGTCCCATTGCTGCTAGGGCGGCTTTGCGAGGTGCGCTCCTTTTGGGATCCTGCCGACGGGACAGCTCCCTCAGCCTTCCTGGCCGTGGTGCTGGCTTTTGCCTGCGCCTTGCCGGTTGAGCGACCCTTCCCTTTGGCGGAGGAACCTTCTTTTTCCGCCAGCAACTCCAGCGCCATCTCCAGCGTCACGGCTTCCGGGGAGAGATCTTTGGGCAGTGAGGCGTTTACCTTGCCGTGCTTGACATACAGACCATAGGGGCCGTCGTGCAAGGTGACCGGCTCGCCATCCTCAGGATGGGATCCCAGCTCGCGCAGGGGCTTGGCCGAGCCGCGCCCACGGCCTTTTTTGGGCTGGGCCAGCAGCTCTAGCGCCCGCTCTAGGCTGATGGTCAGCACATCCTCATCGGCAGGCAGCGAGCGGAAATCCCCGTCGCAGACCACGTAGGGGCCGAAGCGGCCAATGCCGGCCTGCACCTTTTTCCCCGATTCCGGGTGCTCCCCCAACGTGCGGGGCAGGCTGAGCAGCCCCAGGGCAATCTCAGGGGTGACCTGCTCCGGCTTCAGCCCTTTGGGCAGGGAGGTGCGCTTGGGCTTTTTGTTCTCCTCCGACACCTCTCCCAACTGCACATAGGGGCCGTAGGGACCCTGGGGAATTACGTAGACCGGCTCTTGGGTTTCCGGGTGGAAGGCGATGGGCTTGGGACCTTCCTGCTTGCGCCGGATGAGCTCCTCGATGTGTTCGGCGCTGAGATCGGCGGGGGGAATATCCTCCGGCAGGTTGGCGCGCACCTCTCCTGATTCAGTCTCTACCGACACATAGGGGCCGTAGGGGCCGATGCCGATCTTGACGGGCAGGTTCTCCAGGTAAATGGAGCGGGCCAGGCCGGAGTCGATTTCCAACTCGCGCGCCTTCACCTGGCCTTCTAGGCCCTGCTCGCCCAGGAAGAAATGGCGCAAGTAGGGCAACCAGTCTGCCTGGCCAGAAGCGATGTCATCGAGGGTTTGCTCCATCTCGGCAGTGAAGCGGGTGTTCACCAGGTTGGGAAAGTATTTTTCCAGCAGCTCGGTCACCGCAAAGGCGGTGTAGGTGGGCACGAGGGCGTTCCCCATCGACCTGACGTAGCCGCGGCTCATGATGGTGTTCAGGATGGTGGCGTAGGTGCTGGGGCGGCCAATGCCCTCGCTTTCCAACACCTTGACCAAGGATGCTTCCGTATAGCGAGGCGGCGGCTGGGTTTCGTGGCCCACCGGCTCCAACTGCAGGCAGCTCAAGGGATCCCCCTGCCGCAACAGGGGCAGATGCACTTCCCGATCTTCCAAAGCCGCCTCTGGGTCGTCGGATCCCTCCACATAGGCGCGGAAGAAGCCGGGAAAGTCAATGCGCTTGCCGCTGGCCCGAAACACCGCATCGTCCACCGCGATGAGCACGATGGTGTGGGTCTGCCGCGCCTCGGCCATTTGGCTGGCGACAGTGCGCTTCCAGATCAGGTCGTAGAGGGCCAGCTCCTGCCCTGTGAGGGGGGTTTGGCTGGGCAGGCGAAACTCCGAGCCGGCGGGACGAATGGCCTCGTGGGCTTCTTGCGCCCCTTTGGTTTTGGTGGTGTACTGCCGAGGTTCGGGGCTGAGGTACTCCTTGCCGTACATCGACTCCACGCAGGCGCGGGCGGCGCGGATGGCCTGTTCCGACAGGTGTACCGAGTCGGTGCGCATGTAGGTGATGTAGCCCTCTTCGTAGAGCTTTTGGGCGATGCGCATCGTCTGCTGAGCCGACAGGCGCAGCTTGCGGTTGGCCTCCTGTTGCAGCGTGGAAGTGGTGAAGGGAGGGGCGGGCTTGCGGGTGGAGGGGCGTTCTTCGACCGAGCTGACGACCCAAGCTTTCCCCAGCAGGCGATCCCGTAGGGCCTCGGCCTGGGCTTGATCCAACAGCACCACATCCCGTCCGGCTATGAGCTGCCCGGTGCTGGGATCGAAGTCTTGCCCGCTGGCCAGACGTTTGCCGCCCAGGCTCACCAGCTCTGCCGGGAAAGAGGCCGCTTGGCTTGCTGTCCTCGGTTGCAAATCCGCTTTCAGATCCCAGTAGGTGGCTTTTTTAAAGGCGCGACGCTCCCGCTCCCGATCCACCAAGAGCTTCACCGCCACCGACTGCACCCGACCTGCCGAGAGTTTGGGGGCAATTTTTTTCCACAGCAGCGGCGACAGAGTGTAACCCACCAGGCGATCCAAGATGCGGCGCGTCTCTTGGGCCCGCACCAGTTGCTCGTCCACCTCACGGCAATTTTGCAGCGCCTCCTGAATGGCCTCGCGGGTGATCTCGTGGAACACCATGCGGCGGGTGGGCACCTTGGGCTGCAGCACCTGTTGCAGGTGCCAACTGATACTTTCCCCCTCCCGGTCTTCGTCAGTGGCCAGAATTAGCTCGTCGGCTTTCTTAAGCGCCTCCTTCAGCTGTTTGACTACCTTTCTTTTGTCCTTGGGGATCACGTAGAGAGGCTCGAAGTTGGCGTGGACATTGACCCCGAGACGGCTCCACTCTTCTCCCTTCACCTCTTCGGGAATGTCAGAGGCCGACTCCGGCAGATCGCGTACATGTCCCATCGAGGCTTGCACCTCATAGCCGGCGGGCAAGAAGCCGCGGATGGTACGGGCTTTGGTGGGAGATTCGACAATGACCAGCTTGGGCATGATGATGTTGACTAGAAGGAATCGACTGAAGGTGGTGAGCCTCCCGACCCAGGGGTGCGGCGGATCGGCGCCCACAATCGGGTCTACCTATGGATCTATCGCTACTTCTTCTGGAGCCTAGCAAGTCTGCTTGTGCTTGGCTAGCGATCCTGGGCGGTTGACCTGGGCAGTCTGCTCCTATTCGACCTCTTAGCACAACCATGAAGCTGCATCACTTTTCCATTCGCACCGCCGATATTTTTCGCTCCATCGCCTTTTACGAGGGTCTGGGCTTTGTGGTGGAAGAACGGTTTACCGCTGGGATCACCTTAGCCTGCTGGATGCTCAGCCCCTGGGGTCGCCTGGAGCTGATGCAGGTGCCGCAGCCCCATCCTGCGCCGGATCCTTTCGGGGATCCCCACTATGTGGGCTACTACCATCCCTCTTTGGAGATCGGCCCTGAATGGGGATCCCTGGCCGACTATCTACAGCATCTGGAGGCACAGGTGCCCCTTACCTTGCTGTTGCCGCCGCAGTGCCAGCAAATTGGCGGCCAAGTCTATGAGGTGGCGTTCATCGCCGATCCCGATGGCCTGCCGATCGAACTCATCCGCCCCCAGGGATGCCCAGGATCAGAATAAGGTTTGCCCCGACGCAGGGATCCAGGAGATATCTCCTCAATTGACGGAACGGGTGGAGGCGGTCGCTCTCTCTAGCTGGGCTGGCCCTTAAGGATCCCAGCGCTAGAGGCGTTCCTTGATGGGCCAGCCAAAGTGGCAGGGGCAGAACCAGCGCCCAGTCCGGCGCCTGCGCCGAGAAGCGGATCAGATCATGGGGCCCAAGGGTCAAGACAATCCCAAAGTAACGCCTAGAAAGGTAGCTCCTCCTCTGCGGGGGCTAGGGGGGACTGGGTTGCCGGCGGGCCGTAGGCTTCACCCAGATCCGGGGATCCCTCTGCTTCCAGGCTCTCGAGAGCGGACAGTTCTGCCGTCGCCTCCTCGGGCGAGGCCAGGATCCCTTGCAAATCTATCAGGCTGCCGTTGAAATGGTCGGCAAAGCGGCGGGCCACCTCCGCCAGCTCGTGGGCAAGGTGGTAGGAGGGAGGCTTTGCCGCTTGCGCTGGCGGGATGGAGTTCTCGCCAGGGGTCTCTGGCTCAGCAGGAGGAGGTTGCCCGACTCTACCGTAGCTTTGGGATCCCGCCTTGGGAGATGGCGATAAGTCTTTGGGGAGGTTGTCGCCCCTGGGGGTTCGGCTCTGCAACTTTGCAGGGGCGAGGGGTGGAGCCTTTTCGCGACCTGAGGTTTCGCCAGCACTCCCCTCACGATGGCGGGACGAAGGTCCCTGCTGCACCACCAAATTTAGCCGCACCGGGCGCTGCAGCAGGTTGTGGAGCGCAGAGCAGAGCTCGGCTTCTTTGCTGCGCACCTTGTCCACTAAGCCCTTATTGGGAAAAGCAAGGGTAATCTCTAAGGTCTCCGTCCCGTCAGAGCCAACGAGAGACTCCTGCTGCAAATAGCCGGATGCCAATAGGCCTCTGGTGATGGGGCGAAGGTTTTCAAGAAACTCCTCCCACCGGGGCCGCAGCAGCTTGAGGGGATGCGGATCTTTCGCTTTTTCCGGGCTGGCCGGCTTCTCCCGACTTGGCTTTGCCGTTTGCGACGGCGGGAGGGATCCCCCTGTTGCAGCAGGGGAAGGGGCTGGGGTCTCTGGAAGGGTTGTCGTAGGAGCTGTCAGCTCCTCGCTGGCTGGGACGGTGGGGCTAGGGGTCTTTCCGACCGTTGGCGGGCCGACGGCTGGGAGCGGCTCTCCGCCTTTGGCCTCTATTGACGGCAGCGGGACGGCACTCTGGCGAAGCTGGCCCAGCAGATCCAGCAGGGCGATCTCCAACCAAAGCTGGGGTTGCCCGCTCTGGCGAATTTGCGGCTCGCACTGGCGCAGGTGGCTCTGGGCCGCCAGCAGCATCTCCACCGAGTAGCGAGGAGCCCGCTGCTGCAGAGCTGCCCAGGTGGGATCCGTTACGGCCGCCAACTGCCGCTGTTGGGGGGCCGTCTTGGCCAGCAGCAGATCCCGGTAAAAAACCACCAGGCTCTGCAGCACCACCAGGGGCTCTCTGCCCCGCTCCAGCAATTGTCGCGTCTGGGCCAGCACCGCCTGCACATCCTGAGCCAGCAACGCATCGGTCAAATCCAAAAGCTGCCGCTCCGGGATCCCGCCCACCAAGTCCCATACGGCTTCTGGGGTGATGGATCCCTCCAGCAAGCTGAGCTGATCCAACAGGCGCTCGGCGTCCCGCAGCCCGCCCTGGGCCAGTTGGGCCACCAGGTGCAAGGCTTCTGGTGCAATGGGGATCCCTTCCTGGGCGGCGATCTGGCCCAGGTGGGCCACCATGTCGTCGAGGGGGATGCGGCGGAAGTCAAACCGCTGACAGCGGGAAACGATGGTGGGCAGAACCCGCTGTGGGTCGGTGGTGGCCAGCACAAACACCACGCGAGGAGGCGGCTCTTCCAGCGTCTTCAGCAACGCGTTGAAGGCGGCATTGCTGAGCATGTGGCACTCGTCGATGACATAGACCTTGTAGCGGCTATTTACCGGCGCAAATTGGGCCCGCTCGATCAGCTCGCGGATGTTGTCCACGCCGGTGTTGCTGGCCGCGTCGATCTCAATCACGTCCAAAGAAGAGCCGGCGGTGATGGCGCGGCACTGGCTGCATACCTGACAGGGATCCGGCGTTGGCCCCTGCTCGCAATTTAAAGACTTGGCCAAGATGCGGGCGCTGGAGGTTTTTCCGGTGCCCCGCGGCCCACAGAACAAGTAGGCCGGCGCCACCCGCCCCAGCCGGATGGCATTGGCCAAAGTCTGCACGACTGCCCCTTGGCCCACCACCTCGGCAAAGCGCTGCGGGCGGTATTTCAAATGAAGGGGTTCGTACTTGCCAGCAACGGCCATTTTTTCGAGCTCTCCAGTCGCCTTGCAAGCGCGCCCCCGCCGAAACCGCTCTTGCTGGGCAATGCTGAGGCATCCCAGGGGGGCTCCCCTATTCTGGCTTCTCCCTTTGTCCCTCAAGAGCGATACTGGGCCTGGGAGGAGATGTCGCTCCCTGGGCGGGCAGAGCTTTGGGATCCCGGCGGCGCAGCGGAGGGATCTGCGGCAATTGCACCTTCCAGCCGGGGGCATCCAGTTGATCCACGTGCTGCAGCCGGTAGCTGAGCTGGTACAGTTCCCTCTTGAGCCGGCGATTTTCTGCCTGCATGGCGGCGATGCGCTCGCGGATGGGCTGCAGGCGGGCCTGAAGTTTGCGCCGGTAGAGCTCCGGCAGCTCCTGGAGCATCTGCTCCAACACCTGCTTTTCTTGGTAGAGCTGCTCGATCTCGGCCTCGTAGCTGCGAATTTGCCGCTGTTGCTTTTCTTGGCGCAGCTCCAACAGGTCGATCTGGCTCTGCAGCAGGCGGTTGCGCTCCCGCAAAAGCTGGATCTCCCGCTCCCGCGCCGCCAGCGCTGAGGTCCACAAAGACTCTCTCCCGCTGCCACAAAGTGCTTCCTGCATCGCCTCTTTCTCGATCCATCCAGACATAGCTGCAAAGAAAGGGATCCCTCCCCCGTCACTCTATCCGGCTCGGCGGGGTGGGGCAAATGGCCCCTCCTTCTCTGGGGTGAGCCCCCAGGGCTTGCCTAACCTGGGCTTCCAGCTGCGCCAGGGATCCGGAATTGTCCAGCACTACATGGGCGCGACGGGCCTTTTCTTCTAGGGGCCACTGGCTGGCCAGGCGCGCCTCGATTTCTGCCGCCGTCAGCAGATCCCGCTGCGCCAGCCGCTGCCGCTGCTGCTCCGGGGTACAGGTCACCACCCAGATCTCGCTGGCCCAGTTTTCCATGTGGGCCTCAAACAGGAGCGGGATCATCAGGCAAACGGTGGGATGGCCTTCCCCGTGAGGACATTGGCAACTGGGTCGAGCCTCAGTCGCTTCCTCAGGCGGCGCAGATGCCCCGTGGGCCTCGAGAAACTCCCGCAGCCGCGCTTTGACAAAAGGATGGATCTGGGCTTCCAGCCAGGCCCGCTCGGCGGCATCGGCAAAGACAATCCGCCCCAACTGGCGGCGATCCAGCGCTCCAGAGGGATCCTGGATGGCCCGGCCGTAGCGCTGCAGCACCCGCTCGCGGATGGGGGATCCCACCGCTAGGGCTTGCCGCGCCATCTGATCTGCATCGGCCACCGGGATCCCGTGCCGTTCCAAGAGGCGGGCCACCGTGGATTTGCCTGTGGCTATGCCGCCCGTCAGGCCGATGATTCTCATGGGAGCTGGGTGATTTCAAATGAGTTGGAGACAGGCCCAAGCGCTCCGCGCCGGCCCTCACCCCCAGCCCCTCTCCCAGAGGGAGAGGGGAGATCCCCTTCAAGGCGAGGCCCTTTGGGCAGAGGGTGGGGAAAGGCAAGGTTCTGTTAAGAGACTATACTCAAAGCCTTCCACCAAGGCCCGGCAGGAGGCTTCGATGATGTTGGTGGAAACTCCCACCGTGGTCCAACGGCGGTGGCCGTCGCTAAACTCCACCAGCACCCGCGTCTTGGCCGAGGTGCCGGCCCGCCCGTCCAAGATGCGCACCTTGTAGTCGGCCAGGTGAATGGCCTCCAGTTGCGGGTAAAACTCCAGCAAGGCTTTGCGCAGCGCCCCATCCAAAGCCGCCACCGGCCCATTGCCTTCCGCTGCCGTCACCCGCGTCTGCCCCCGCACCGCAATCTTCACCGCCGCCAAGGACTGCACCTCCGTTGCCTCGCCGCTGGGATCCCAGTCTTTGCTGCTCCAGTCGGAGCGGGTGGTGGCGCTGACATGGAAGCTGAGCACCTCAAACGGATGCGAGCGCTGCCCCAACAGCTCCCGCACCAAGAGCTCAAAGCTGGCCTCAGCGGCCTCAAACTGGTAGCCCTGCAGCTCCAAGGTCTTCAGCCGCTCTAGGATCAAGCGGGCCTGGGGATCCGACTTGTCCAGCCGGATCCCGAACTCGGCCACCTTGCTGAGGATATTGCTCAGCCCCGCCTGTTCCGAGACGACGATGCGCCGGCAGTTGCCCACCTGCTCCGGGGCGATGTGCTCGTAGGTGAGGGGGTTTTTTTGGACGGCGCTGACGTGGATCCCGCCCTTGTGGGCAAAGGCCGACCGGCCCACAAACGGCGCGTGGTCATCTGGGGCCAGGTTGACCACCTCGCTGATGGCGCGGGAGATCTCTGTTAGGTGTTGCAGCTTCCCCTCCGGCAGACAGCGGTAGCCCAGCTTCAGTTGCAAGTTGGGGATAACGCTGCACAGGTCGGCATTGCCACAGCGCTCCCCGTAGCCGTTGATGGTGCCCTGCACCATGCGCGCCCCCGACTGTACTGCCGCCAGGGCATTGGCCACAGCAGTGCCAGAGTCGTTGTGGGTGTGGATCCCCAAGGGCAAATGCCCCAGGTGATGGGATTCGGCCAAGACGGCTGCCGTGATGGCGGCGATCTCGTGGGGCAGGGATCCGCCGTTGGTATCGCAGAGAACCAGCCACTCCGCCCCTGCCTCGGCAGCCGCCACGAGGGTTTGCAGGGCGTAGTCGGGGTTGTGGCGGTAGGCGTCGAACCAGTGCTCGGCATCGTAGATCACCCGCCGCCCTTGGGAGCGCAAATAGGCGATGGTGTCGCGGATCATGGCCAGGTTTTCCTGCAGCGTGGTGCCCAGCCCCTCCGTAACATGCAGATCCCAAGACTTGCCAAAAACCGTCACGTAGCGGGTTCCCGCCGCCAAGATGGCCTGCAGCAGGGGGTCATCGGCTGCCCGCCGCCCCGGCTTGCGGGTGGAGCAAAAGGCCACCAGCTCCGCCTGCTCCAGCGGCTCTTCCCGCAGTTGCCAGAAAAATTGTCCATCTTTGGGATTGGCCCCCGGCCAGCCCCCCTCAATAAAGGGGATCCCCAGCCGATCCAGCAGCTTGGCAATCTGCACCTTATCTGGCACCGACAGCGACAGCCCCTCCCGCTGCGCCCCATCCCGCAGCGTGGTGTCGTAGAGGGTGATGGCGACCGGAGAATCTGCTTCAGTCTTCATACCGCATCAACTTTTTGTAAAAGGCGGTGGTGAAATCCGGCGGCTGCCCCCGCTGCACCAGCGCTACCACGTCGATGAGGTAGTCCACAAACTCGTAGTTGGCGATGGAGAGCTGGTAAGTGAGCTCGGCATCCTGATCGAAGACCACCTGCACCACGGTCAGATCTGCGGGCAACAGCGACGTGTGCCAACTGGCCAGGAAACGCACGGGCTTGTCTCCCTCGATGGCCCTCTGTCCTTCCAGGCTGCCTTTTTTGTAAAGGCCCACGGCCAGGGGCAGGTACTGCCGGCGGGCAACCGCGTAATAGGGCTGATAGACGGACACTTCCGACGGGCCGGCGGGTTCGAGCTGCAGAGCCATGGCGTGTCAAGGGAAGAAAACGGTTAAGGACGGCAACAACCCCAACTGCAATCCAGCCTACCGCCTCGACGACTTGCTGGTCTAAGGGTTAGGGGCTCTAGGAGGGATCCGGCACCTTCTTTGGGAGAAAAGCGTTGGAAAGTCGAGAAGCTCTGCGGAAGAATAGGAGAAGTAAAGAGGGGATCCCCCCAAGCGACTCCCTCTTCGGCATGTCCTGGACCCATGGACACCAACCAAGACAGGAACATCCCTTCCCCCGCCCCAGCTCTGGCGACGGAGTGGGATCCCGTGCTGCAGCAAAAGTTTGAGCAGCTTGCCCAGATCTTGGCCAAGATGGGGCGGGTCTTGGTGGCCTACTCAGGCGGGGTGGATAGCAGCCTGGTGGCCAAGCTGGCCTGGGATCAGTTGGGGGAGGGGGCCCTGGCCGTCACTGCCGCCTCCCCTGCCCTTTTGCCCGAAGATCTGGAGGAGGCCATCTGGCAAGCCCAATCCATCGGCATCCGCCACCAGATCGTCGAGACCCAGGAGCTGCAGGATCCCCGCTACGCCGCCAACCCCGCTAACCGCTGCTACTTCTGCAAAAGCCACTTGCATGACCTGCTGTGCCGGCTGGCGCAAGCCCAAGGATACGACTACGTGGTGGATGGCCTCAACGCCGACGATCTGGCCGACTACCGGCCGGGAGTGCAGGCAGCTCGAGAGCGGGGCGTGCGTTCCCCCCTGGCGGAGGTGGGGATGAGCAAGCTGGAGGTGCGGCAACTGTCTCGCCATCTGGGCCTGCCCTGGTGGGATAAGCCGGCTCAGCCCTGCCTCAGCTCCCGCTTTCCCTATGGCGAGGCCATCACTGCCGAGAAGCTGCGCCGAGTGGGGGCGGCAGAGCGCTATTTGCGCAGCTTGGGCTGGCACCAGGTGCGGGTGCGCTCCGAGAAAGATACTGCTCGCATCGAACTGCCCCCTCACCAGATCCGAGAGTTTGTGCAAAAAACCGATCTGGAAGCGCTGGTCAGGGCTCTGCAATCCTTCGGCTACCTCTACGTCAGTCTCGATTTGGAGGGCTACCGCAGCGGCAAGCTCAACCGCGCCCTCAACCCGCCCCCGCCGACAACGGGCTGAGCCAGCCCGGGGGCTTGGGCTGAAGTTTTGCGCAGGTTTGGGGGAGTATGAAAGGGTTTTGGTGGCTCTGGCTTTGCTTGGGGGTGTTTGGCCTGGCAACGGCTGCTCCTGCCTCAGCCCAGAAAGACCAGGTGGCAGCCGCTCAGCCTGGGGATACGAGTGCCCCCGATACCCTTGCGGATCGCACGTTACGGCTGCGCTCCGACCGCCAAACCTTCGACCAACGGGCGCAGGTTTTCCAGGCGGAAGGAAATGTGGAGATGCGGCTGGGCCGCTCTGTGCTGCGGGCAGACCGCCTGCGCATCGAGCTGCAACAGCGGCGAGCCCTGGCCGAGGGCAATGTCTCGGTGGAGCTGCATCGGCAGCGCATCCAGGGATCCCGCCTGGAATACGACTTTGAGCGGGAGCAGGGAGTTTTGGAAGAGGCCTTCGGGCAGGTGGATATCGGCCAGTTGCAGGCCGCCGGATCCCCGGCAGCGGCCCTCTCGCCGCAGCGGCTGGTGCGCTTTCGCGCCGTTCGCATCCGCTTCGCTGCCAACAACTGGGAAGGAGAGCAAGTGCAGTTGACCAACGACCCGCTAGATCCGCCAGAGCTGGAGATCCGCAGCCCGCGAGTGACCTCCGCCCTGCAGCCGGATGGTTCCAGCCTGCTGATGGCCGAGGCGGGGCAACTGGTTTTCGACCAGGTCTTTTTTTTGCCCCTGCCCATTCGGCTGCGTCTTGACTCCTTCAACCGTCAGCCTCCGGTCAGCCTTTTTTACGATGACTTCGACCGGGAAGAACTGCGGCGCGGCCTGATCCTGCAAGCCAACATCGAGCTGCTGCAGGATCCCAACCTCAGCTTGGTGCTCTCCCCCCAACTGTATCCGCAGCGCCTCTGGGGGAGCCTCCAAGGGATCCGCGATGGGGTTGGGCTGCGGACGGATTTTCGTTGGCGGCAACCGGAAGCCAATGCCCAAACCTCGCTGTTTGCCGAGCTGCGCGGGATCGTCTTCGAGGAATTTGCTCGGCGCTTGCGGGCGCAGGTCGAACACCGCGTTACCACCGGCGACGGCGGCCAAGTCACCTACACCTATGCTTATCGGGAGCGTTTTTTCAGCGGGCGGCTGGGGTTTCAGATCGTGGAAAATCGCTTCGGTGTCAGCTACAACTCGCCCACCCTCCTTCTCGGCGACACCGGCTTGAATTTCAGCTACCGCATAGCCGCCGACTCCATCGACGCCCTAGGACAACTCGGCGACATCGACACCGATCCCGATCTAGCCCTGGCCAAGACCACCGACCGCATCCAGCTCACCCGACTGCAACTGGGGGCAACCGTGAGCCGCTCCTTTCCCATTTGGCGGCCCCCCAAGACGGCAGCAGATCCCCCACCCCGCTTTTCCGCTTTGCCCATCGAACAGGGAATCTGGCTCAACACCGGCCTCAGCAGCAGCCAGTCGTTCTACTCCAATGGCCGTGCCCAAAGCTATACTGCCGGCAGCATTGGCCTCGACGCGGTAATCGGGGCTTTCGTGGCCGATACCTTCGACTACACCAACCTGAGGGTGACCTACTCCAATGGCTTTTTGGCGGGGGCCTCGCCGTTTTTGTTCGACCGCATCACCACGCGGGAGCAGCTTGTTCTGGGCTTTTTACAGCAACTGTACGGCCCGCTGCGGGTGGGGGCCGAAACCACACTGGATCTCCAATCCGGCCAGCAGGTGGATACCACCTATCGCCTGGGTTACGACCGCCGCACCTATGGATTTAGCTTGCAATACAATCCGGTGCGTCAGTCGGGGGCGCTGGAGCTGCGGGTGGAGGGCCTGAACTGGGATCCCCGCCAGTCCTCGCCGAAGCCGACGACCGGAGCGAGCCTCCACGAGCCGTGATCCCCAAACTCCCAAGGGGACTCAAAATGTAATCTTAACTACTGCTCTGCGGAGATTCTCTGTGAGAAATTGCCTCGCCGCAGGGAGAAATTTCAATCCAAATCCCTCCTGATTTGAAGGGCCATTCTGAAAAATCAAAACGGTAAGATAAAATACAGAAATTACTTTTCCAGGATTCATTTTTGCTGGTTGGGATCGCCGTATCAAAGGCTACTGCAGCGATCCCCAGGCGGTGTTAGGGTAGATAATAGGCTGAGCAGAGTGGGCTGGTGATCTAATTATGCAAACACTTGATGCGATCCCCGACAAAAAACGAGTAGAGCGAATAACCTGTAGCTACATCAACGCGACCAGCTCCGTTCAGGTGGTTCGCATCACAAATATCGAGAACTGGTACTTTGAGCGGGTGGTCTTCCCAGGGCAGCGGCTGCTGTTTGAGGCAGTGCTGGGAGCCAAACTGGAGATCCACACGGGCATGATGGCCAGCTCCATCCTGACGGATATCATCCCTTGCGAAAAGCTGCGCGTGCGAGAGACGGAGCCGGTGACGGTGGGCGCCTAGATGCCCCGAGGCCAGCGGTGTGGACTAGGTCTCGCGACCTTGCTCCTTTCTCTCCTCTCTTTCCGGGCTAGGGGAAGGTTGGGGTGAGGGGCGAGGCTTGGGCGGCAGTGGGATCTCAAGGAAACGGGCGCTCAACCGCACCGGGCTGATCTCGCGCCGTTGCGGCGGCCACGGGATCCCCAGCCAACGGGCCGTGAGCTCCAGCAGGCTGGGGGGCGGTGTGGGAGTAGGGGTGGGCGTTGGTGGTGGGGTGGGGTACAGATCCAAGCGCGGCGGACGGGGGGTGCTGACCCGAAAAGCATCGGGGGGAGGTTGGGTCAGCGGCACATTGGGATCCCCGCACCCCAGCAGGCCCAGCCCCAGCAGGATGTACAGCGTTGCGGTGCCTCTGCTTCTCATGAACAAGCTGCCGAGCATCGACACCAGACTATCACCGGGATCCCAGGGCTCTGAGCTGGGTTTGCAGATCTGCTTCCAGGGCAGATAGCTTGCGAGCTATGGCTGCGTAGCGGTTGGCAGTCAAGTTTTTGGCGATAAATTGCTCCAGCAGTTGCTGATCCCGGGCAACCATCTGGTTAAAGTACTGCTCTACGGGAACCCGTGGGTCTTCGATCAAGGCTCTGCACATCTGCAAAGCCGTGATCAACTGGGCCCGCACCTGCAAAAAGAGCGACTGGATATACCGCTGCTCGGCCTGGCTCAGTTGGCGAAAATCTCGCCAATACTGGCCCCCCTCCAGCGATTGTTGGAGCTCTTGCACCCAGCGGTTGTACTCTTTTACCTTGCGGGCGAGATCGCTGGCAAACTCCATGATCTTGGGAGGGCTATTTAGGAGGTGGGCCTCCTGCCAGCGCTGGCGAATGCGGCGCAGGCTCTGCTGCAGCTCCAAGCTGGCCCAGAGGAGCCCCAGCAAAACCACCGCCAGCAACACGACGGCCACTGTATACAGTAGCCAATAGCCGGGATCCCGCATCCCCAAAAAGATCACCAGGGCAACCACCAACAGGCAGAGGGCCAGCATAACCCAGAAGCGCAGTTGTTGTTGTTGCAGACGCAGGTACCCTTCCCTCAGGCCAAATGCTTCACAGCAAGCCTCCAGATCCGCATCCATGATCTGGCGAAACTCCTCTAGAGAGATTGGTTCGGCAGTGATCATCGAAGACCCTCGCAACGCAATCTGGGTTGAAGTCCAGGCCGTTAGGATTTGCCCTGCCAATTCCGCGCGGCTTCCGTACTCTCCTCCAGCGGCTCCAGCACCTCGCTGGCTGGAACCACCATCAACCCATAGCCCCCTTCGCGACAAAAATCGACGATCTCCTGAGTATCAAAGCGCTCGGCCAGCGGCTTGGGCAGCCCCTGCTGGGCCAGCCTTTGGGCATATTTTTTCGCCCCAAAGGCGCTCTCAAACGCAATGACAATGTCCTGCCCCCCGATCTGGCGTGTGCAGATCCCCTCTTGGCCATTGGCTTGGTAAAGCAGCACGATGACCTGGGAAGGCAAGTCTTCCGGGCTAGCCCAAGCCAACTCCTTCTCAGCCTGGGATCCGCCGCCGAGCAACACATCCCGCGCCTCGTTGAGCCGTGCCAGTTGCGCCTCCAGCAAGGGCCTTTGCCGTTCGTCCTCCAGCTCCAAGAGGGCGGCACTAAGGGTTTGATATTCTCGAAACCACTTCCTCCGGATCTCCCGTTCGCTGGCATCCGGCGGCAGGTTGAGAACTTGGAGGGCCTCGGCGGTGTCCATCGACAGCCTCTGCTCGGATTGAGAGGAACGTCACTGTCCACAGTCTAGACTAACCGCTCTGGGAGCTTTGAGAGGGGGACTCTTCCAGGGATCCCCGCTCCTTGGCGCTGTCAGCCGGTCGTTGGGTAGGAAGCCGAACTGCTGAGCAATTCCCCTTGCACCACGTTCGAGATGCCGCCAGCGGGGTGGGCAGATATCGGGCTTGGCCAACTGGATAGGCAAATCGGGCAGAGCAGCAAAGGATGGTGTGGCACAGCAAGTGGGGGTTGCCTGCCAGCAGCTACTGCAAGTTGTGAAAGAATCGCCGCTCTCCCCCTGCGTGGGAGCAAGCCGGCAGGGCTGCGGACAACGTCAAGGTTAATTCTCAGTTAAGAAAAAAGCCGTTGCGGGGTGTAATCCCGCTGCATCTATGAGAAGATGGTAAAGCTGTGCTTTTTGTTCGCACGGCTTCGGTAGTCTATCTGGCCAATTAGGGGATAGTATGCTGCACACACTATCTGGCCAATTAGGGGATAGGTCTCTGGCTCTGATCGGGATCCACTGCATCCTAGAGCTTTACGACTGCCCGGCCAAACTTCTGGATGATGTTTCCCTGGTGCAACAGGCCTTGCGGGAGGCAGCAAGACGCTCCAACTCCACCCTCTTGGGCGAGCTTTGCCATCCGTTTGAGCCACAGGGGATCACGGCTCTGGCCCTTTTGGGAGAATCCCATATCTCCATTCACACTTGGCCCGAAGCGGGCTATGCAGCGGTGGATGTGTTCACCTGTGGTCGCCACACGCGGCCCGAAGCAGCCTGTGAATACTTGATCCAGGTGTTTCAAGCGCGGCGGTATTCGCTGCGCAAGCTACCTCGCCGAACCACGGATGCGGCACCCATTGAAGAGATGGCGGATTTTCCCGAAGCGCTAAGCTGTGAAACGGCCGGACGAAGGCGCTGAGATCCCGCCACTTTTTGTCAGGTGTCCTATGAACACCCCAAAGAGCTTCTTCTGGGCGCAGGAGTACTTCACCCCCTGGGACTACACTGCCCGTGCCATCACGCGCATTCTGGCCTACCGAAAAACCCGTTTTCAGGAGATGCTGATCGCCGAGACGGGAGCCTATGGCAAGGGCCTGATGCTGGATGGCCACTGGCAGTCCACCACGGCGGACGAATTCCTGTACCACGAGGCTCTGGTTCATCCGGCCCTGGTGCAGGTCGTCCAGGCGGGTGGGATCCCGCGGCGAGTGTTGATATTGGGTGGTGCGGAAGGGGCGACGCTGCGGGAGGTGCTGCGCTGGCGCTCGGTGGAGCAAGTGGTGATGGTGGATATCGACGGGGAGGTGGTGGAAGCCTGTCGAGAGCATCTGCCGGAAATGCACCAAGGATCCTTTGCGGATCCGCGGGCAGAGGTGGTGATCGCCGACGCCTTGGACTTTCTTGGCCAGACGGAGCCGATCTGGGACGCGATCCTTTCCGATCTGTCGGATCCCGTTGAGGCCGGCCCGGCCTACCGCCTCTTTACCCAGGAGTTTTTCCGCCAGGTTCGCTCCAAGTTGCAGACCGCTGGGGCTTTTGTCATCCAAGCTGGGCCGACGGGTCCAGTGGAGTTGTGGCAGCACACTCGCATCGTTCACACCTTGAAAACGGTGTTTGCTGCTGTGCAGCCCTACGCTATCTACGCCCCCACCTACGGCGGGCCGCTGGGGTTTGCCCTGGCAGCCCAGGATCCCATCTCTTCCAGGCCGGAGCCCGAACAGGTCGACCAGATCCTGGCCCAACACCTGGATCCCGACCGCGGAGCGCTGCGCTTCATCGATGGCATCACCCTCCTGGGACTCTACCAGGTTCCCGCCCACCTGCGCCGTGCCATTGCTGCTGAGACCACCGTCTACACCCTGGCCAACCCTCCTCAGGTCGAGTAATCTGGCGGCCCAATCCGCGATTAAAAGTGGGATCCCAGGGTATTTGTCTTCGGTGCCATAACTTGGTAGATTCGTGAGCAGCCGAATTTTGCTTCCCCGATGAAAGTCCTGGTTATTGGTGGTGACGGATACTGCGGCTGGGCAACGGCCCTACACCTGTCCAACAGGGGCTATGAGGTGGCCATTCTCGATTCCTACGTGCGCCGCCTCTGGGATCTGCAGCTAGGGGTTTCTACCCTGACGCCCATTGCCCAGCTCGAGCAGCGGGTGGATCGCTGGAAGGGGCTGACCGGCAAGGATATTCCCATTTTCGTTTGCGACGTCACCAACTACGAGGCCCTCATTTCTTGCATGCGTCGCTTTGAGCCGGAGGCCATCGTCCACTTTGGCGAGCAGCGCTCTGCTCCCTACTCGATGATTAGCCGCGAACATGCGGTGATGACCCAGGTCAACAACGTGGTGGGCACCCTGAACATCCTCTACGCCATCAAGGAGGAGTTTCCCGACTGCCACCTGGTGAAGCTGGGCACCATGGGCGAGTATGGCACCCCCAACATCGACATCGAGGAGGGGTACATCACCATCGAGCACAACGGCCGCAAGGATACCCTGCCCTATCCCAAACAGCCGGGTTCCATGTATCACCTCTCCAAGGTGCACGACAGCCACAACATCCACTTCGCCTGCCGCGTCTGGGGCCTGCGGGCTACCGACCTCAATCAAGGGGTGGTGTACGGCGTGTTAACAGAAGAAACCGGCATGGATGAGGTGCTGATCAACCGCCTCGACTACGATGGCGTGTTCGGCACGGCCCTGAACCGCTTTTGCGTTCAAGCCGCAGTGGGCCACCCCCTGACGGTGTACGGCAAGGGGGGCCAAACCCGTGGCTTCCTGGATATCCGCGATACGGTGCGCTGTGTGGAGCTGGCCATCGCCAATCCTCCTGAGCCAGGTCAGTTCCGGGTGATGAACCAGTTCACCGAGCAATTTAGCGTGGAGCAACTGGCGCTGATGGTGCAAAAGGCCGGAGCCGCCATGGGCCTGAAGGTGGAAATCAACTACTTGGAAAACCCCCGTGTCGAGCTGGAGGAGCACTACTACAACGCCAAAAATACCAAGCTCCTAGACCTGGGCCTACAACCCCACTACCTATCTGACTCGCTTTTGGACTCGCTGCTCAACTTCGCCCTCAAGTACAAAGACCGCGTGGATGTGCGGCAGATCCTGCCCAAGGTGAAGTGGAAGGGCTAGCTCTCCAGGCAAGCTTGGGCCAGGCTCAGCCAGCCGCGGGCCAGATTCTCCAGGTCATAGCCCCCTTCTAACCCGAAGACGGTCTTGCGGGTCACCTCCTCCAGGCAGAGGTGGGCCATGCGGCCAAAGTCTTCCGGCTCCAGCAGCATACTGGCCAAGGGATCCCCTTTGGCACAGTCAAAGCCGGCGCTCACCAGCAGCAAATCCGGTTGGAAGGCCCGCAAAAACGGCAAGACCTTCTCATCGAGAGCTTTTTTGTAGACCGACCAGTCTGACCTGGCAGGCAGAGGCACGTTGCAGAGGTTGCCGTGGATCCCGGTTTCGCGAGCGGAGCCGGTGCCGGGGTAGAGGGGAAACTGATGGATGGAGGCATAGGCCAGTTGGGGATAGCGCTCCACCACCGCCTGCGTGCCGTTGCCGTGGTGAACATCCCAATCGAAAATCGCCACCCGCTTCACCCCCGGCTGATCCAGCGCCCACAGCGCCGCAATGGCTGCGTTGCTGAATAAACAAAACCCCATTGCCCGTTCTGGCTCTGCGTGATGCCCAGGCGGACGACACAGCACCAAAGCAGGCTGAGCCGCGGCCAAAGCCGAGGCCGAAGCAGCAATCCAGGCTCCAACTGCCTGCCGCGCCGCCTCAAAGCTCGCTGGGGAAACGGCGGTATCGGCATCGAGGCGACCCCCTCCTGCCGCAGCCAACTCGGCCACCCGTTGAATGTGCCAGCGCGGGTGTACCCGCTCCAGTTGTGCAAGATCGGCCAAGGGGGGATCCCGCCATTCCAGATGCTCGGCGAAAGAGGCACCGCGCAGCGCCTTGACAATGGCCTGCAGGCGAGCCGGACGCTCGGGGTGAAACGGCCCGGCGTCGTGGCGGAGAAAAGTCTCAGAATAGTAAACGGGCAACATACCAGGGCAAGGTAGCGTTCTTGCAGTCTAGCCTAAGCCCATCTTCCCTCTACCCGTAGAAGGCTTCCGACATGGATCCCGCATAGGGATCAACGCCAAAAGAAGCTTGTTGCAGCTTTTGATTGACCACCTCCCGCACTACCGAGCGGAGCAATTCCAGCTCAGAAGGGTTGAGCTGATCGCGGCTGGGACACTCATCGGCAGCCAGCCACATATAAACAGCAGGAACCCGGTTTAAGATCTGCTGCATCAGCGCTTCCCGCTCCCTGGCATCGTGGAAAACCTGCTGATGGGGGTGCTCAGTACAGAGGACATTTTCCAGTTCTCCCAAAGCCAGGTACTCAACGATATTAACCAACATCTTTTCCATTTGTCCCTCCTAAAAATCCCCGTCGCTCTTAAAACAGGCATTAAACAAAAAGTGCAACTTTCTCCTTTCCTCCTTCGCCGCTCTTTGCCTCGGACTCTTGCCTACAGGCCGGATAGCTGAGCCGGCGGCAGATCCAGTCCACCAGCGGGAAGAGGTTGTGGATTTGTCTGCTAAGATCTCCCCTGCGGCCAATCCTTAGCCCCCTCTATTTGCCCCGTTTGCCCTCCCCTCTGCCGCTGAAAGCAGCCAACAATCAGCAGCCGGAAAATCTCTTCGCTGGTATCCGGTACCAACGAAAAATTATCGGCTTTTTGAGAAGGACAGGGTAGGCCATTTAACAAAGACTATAGAAACTCAACCGCAAGAGGGAAGAAGATCTTACCCAGCTACTCCTCCTCCAATACGCTAACACGTAACTATGTAGGAAGTTATGGGACTATTAAGAAGTTTACACATTTCTTGACGATCGGCTAACACTTTCGTTTGGCAAAGACACCCACTTGAAGAGCTAAGCGGAGCAACTCTTCGCCTGGCTACAAGCTCTGAAAAGCTGCCAAGATCTAAGGATCTAAAACTATGTCTAGCCTGCTATTGGCAAATCGACTCGCTGAGCCTGGATCCAGAAAGATTCCAGGTCGTAATAGTCTCTTTCCTCCTGCATGAACACATGGACGATGAGATCGGCATAGTCGATCAGTATCCAAGAGCCTGACTCTTGACCTTCGATGCGGCGCGGACTCTGTTGCCACTCCTCCCAAACCTTTTCCTCGATTGCTCGGGCAATGGCGCGGACTTGCGTAAGCGAGTAGCCGCTGACCAGAAGAAAGTAATCTGCCAAAGTGGAGACTTGGGATACATCCAGCAGAACGATATCGCCACCTTTTTTCTCTTCTGCCGCGCGAGCTGCACTCAGCGCCATGCAATAGATGGGATCCCCAGCAGGGGCAGGCATGAGATGTAGCAACTAAAACCCTCCTGAAACGACTGAGTTAACCTAGGACACCGCTTTTTCTAAAGGATGTAACAAAAAATGATTCCGAGTCATGAGTGTGCGCGGATGAACCACCTGATTCCGGTCTAGCAAAAATTTTAGGCTCAAGTCACATACTCCCACTACGGTTTTAGACAAATCTACAAAAGCCATCTGCCGCAACCGCTCCAATTCTGGGCTGTTGCCCCGATTCGGCTCCAGGGCATCGGCCACGAAAACCACGCAACTGAGCGGATCCATGCCGGGCTGCCCTAGCGTGTGGTTGGCAATGGCCGCCAAAATCTCCGGGTCCTGTACCTGAAACTGCTCCCGCGCCACCAGGGATCCCACCTCAGCGTGCAGGATGTGAGGTTCGGCCCGCTCAATTTCATCCAGCTCCCGTTCCTGAGCCACCCTTTGCAACAGTTGCTCCGGGGGGAAGGACTTGGCCAAGTCGTGCATCAGCCCTGCCCAAGCAGCTTTTTGCTCATCCAGCCCATAGTGAGCTGCCAGTTGCCGGGCCATCGCCTCTACCCCCAAGATGTGGCGAAGGCGAGGGGGGGGCACCTGCTCCTGGAGCCAGGCCAACACCTCTTCCCGCCGTAAGACCGGGCTAGTCATTTTGCAACTTCAGCACCGCCATAAACGCCTCTTGGGGCACCTCGACGGTTCCCACCGCCTTCATGCGCTTTTTCCCCTCCTTTTGTTTTTCCAACAGCTTGCGCTTGCGGGTCACATCCCCCCCATAGCACTTGGCCAGGACATTTTTGCGCAGGGCAGGAATAGTTTCGCGGGCTATCACCCGAGAGCCAATTGCTGCTTGAATGGGCACCTCAAACTGGTGGCGTGGGATCAGCTCGCGCAGCTTGGCTACCAAAGACCGGCCCACATAAAAGGCTTTGTCCCGATGCACAATGGTGGACAGAGAATCCACCACGTCGCCGTTGATGAGGATGTCCAAGCGCACCAGGTCGTCGGCGCGGTAACCCACCATTTGGTAATCCATACTGGCGTAGCCGCGGGTGCGAGATTTCAGTTGATCGAAAAAGTCGGTGACCACTTCTGCCAGCGGTAGCTCATACACGAGCGTAGTTCGACCCTGCGCCAGGTATTTCATGTCCTTAAAGGTGCCGCGTTTGGTCTCGCACAGCTCCATCACGGTACCGACAAATTCCTCAGGAAGAATCACCTCTACCCTCACAATCGGCTCCTCAATGCTGGTGCGCTCGTTGGGGGGAGGCAGCTTGCTGGGATTGTCTACCCGAATCACAGAGCCATCGTTGAGGGTAACCTGATACACCACCGTCGGAGCGGTGATCACCAAATCCAGGTTGTATTCCCGCTCCAGGCGTTCCTGCACCACCTCCATGTGCAGCAGGCCCAAGAAACCACAGCGGAAGCCAAAGCCCATCGCAGGGGAAACTTCCGGCTCAAAGTAGAGGGCGGCATCGTTGAGCTTCAGTTTTTCCAGAGCTTCTTTGAGTTCGGCGTATTGATCGGAGTTGCTGGGGAAGAGGCCGCAGAAGACCATCGGCTTGGCTTCTTTGTAGCCGGGCAGAGGCTCAGAGGCCTTGCGATGGACAAGTGTGATGGTATCCCCGACACGGGCGTGCTCGACACTTTTAATGGCGGCGGCAATGTAGCCCACTTCCCCAGCATGGAGAGACGCAACGGACTCTTGATGAGGGCGCATCACCCCCAGCTCGGTAATTTCGTATTCCCGACCGGAGGCCATGAAGCAGATCTTATCTCCCGTCTTCACCTCCCCATCCATGATGCGCACATAGACAATCACGCCGCGGTAGGAGTCGTAGTAGCTATCGAAAATTAGGGCCCGCAAGGGATCCGCCACTGTATCCCGCGGCGGGGGCACCCGCTGCACAATGGCCTCTAGGATCTCTGGGATGCCGATGCCCATTTTGGCAGAGGCCAAGATCGCTCCGCTGCAATCGAGGCCGATGACCTGCTCGATCTCGGCGATCACCCGCTCCGGCTCCGCCCCCGGCAGGTCGATTTTGTTAATGACCGGGATGATCTCCAGGTTGTTCTCCAGGGCCAGATAGACGTTGGCCAGGGTCTGCGCCTCCACACCTTGAGAGGCATCCACCACCAGCAGCGCCCCTTCGCAGGCGGCCAGGGAGCGGGAGACTTCGTAGGTAAAGTCCACATGCCCCGGCGTATCGATGAGGTTGAGGACATAGTCTTGGCCGTCTTGGGCGCGGTAGTTCATGCGGGCCGCCTGCAGCTTGATGGTGATGCCCCGCTCCCGTTCCAGTTCCATGTTGTCCAACAGTTGCGGCTTCATCTCGCGGGCTGAAACGGTGCCGGTCGCCTCCAGCAGCCGGTCGGCCAGGGTGGATTTACCGTGGTCGATGTGGGCGATGATGGAAAAGTTGCGAATGCGGGAGACGGGAACGTCGGTCATAAAAACCTGGTTGGGGCAAAGATTTTTTACAATGCTAGCCTCTTTGGCCCTCTGCCTGGGCCAAGGTTGCCCAGAAGTTAAAGTGGCTGGGACAGCTTTTCCCGGCAACGCCGACGATGGCCGGTGTAACAGATGGGTCGCTTGCGTGGCAGCAATTTTACCAAGCAGACTTTCTCTCAAGGCGGAGAAACCCGAAGGGCCTCAGGTGGGTTGTGACAACTCCGCCGGGGAGCTGTGGGGCCAGCTCGAGAGTAGAGGGATCAGCCCTACTTATCCAGCTTCTCGATGTAGGGGCGAATGTCGTTGAGGTCGATGTAGCGATCGGTGGCATTGCGCAGCTCGCGGGCGATCATTCCTTCAGTGGAGACGACTGTAATCAAAGTGTTTTTGGAGCGCAACAGCTCAACGGCCCGCTCAAAATCGCCATCGCCGCTAAACAAGATGATCCTGTCGTATTGCCCAACCGTGTTGAACATATCGATGACGATCTCGATATCCAGGTTGGCCTTCTGGGAGTAGCGGCCAGAGTCTTCGTCTCGATACTCTTTAAGGATCTTGGTGCGCACCGTAAAACCCAAGCTGATCAGAGCATCTCGAAAGGCCCTTTGATCGTTGGGATCCTTGATGCCGGTGTACCAAAATGCGTTGACTAGCTCGACGTTGGGCTGTGACCTGACAAAATAATCCAAGACTCGGCGCGGGTCGAAAAACCAGCCATTTTTTTGTTGAGCATAAAACATATTGTTCCCATCGATAAAGATGGAAACCCGCGTGACGGGATGGCGAAACATAAAGATTTTTCTCGGAATAAAGGTGGACTGGTCAGGAAAAGAGGGTGAAAACGAGAGTGTCGATTATCCTAAGGTAAGGGTGGCCACGGCAGGCCAGCGCCTGCTGATACCGATCACCCATCATAGCGAAAACAGGGATCTTTTTCCCTAGCCATTAGCCCAGGCGCCTTTGGAGATCAGGGTGGGTTCCGGCTGCCGCAGGGCATAGCTGGATCCAGGGCGGTCGGCTTGGCTAACGTACAGCTCTGCCAATTGTCGGGCCAGGTTGCGGATGCGCCCAATGTAGAGGGTGCGCTCGGCTACGGCAATGACGCCGCGGGCATCGAGCAGGTTGAAGGTGTGGGAGCACTTGAGCACATAGTCGTAGGCGGGCAGGAGCAGCGACACCGCCAGCCGATCGGGAAGCACCTGTTTTTGCAGCTTCTGCTGTGTGGTTTCGATCAGGCGCTTGGCCTCGGCTTCGTAGAGCCGGAACAATTCCAGTAGCATCTCCGGATCGGAATACTCGAAGTTGTAATAAGATTGCTCGACCTCATTTTGGAAATAGATTTGCCCATAGGTAATCCGGCCTAGGGAAGGGTGCTCACCCCAGCAGAGGTCGAAAACCGAGTCCACCCCCTGTAGGTACATGGCCAGGCGCTCTAGGCCGTAGGTAATCTCCACAGAAACGGGGCGACAATCCAGCCCGCCCACTTGCTGGAAGTAGGTGAATTGGGTTATTTCCATGCCATCTAGCCACACTTCCCAGCCCACGCCCCAAGCCCCCAAGGTGGGAGATTCCCAATCATCTTCCACAAAGCGAATGTCGTGTTCTGCCGGGTCAATGCCCAGGGCCCGCAGGCTCTCCAGGTACACCTCCTGGATGTCGTCGGGGGAGGGCTTGATCAGAACCTGGTACTGAAAGTAGTGCTGCAGACGGTTGGGGTTTTGGCCGTAGCGCCCATCGGTGGGGCGGCGACAAGGTTCCACATAAGCCACCCGCCAGGGATCCGGCCCCAGGGCGTGCAAAAACGTGTGGGGGCTCATGGTGCCGGCGCCTTTTTCCAGGTCGTAGGGTTGCAGGATGAGGCAGCCTTGCTCCCCCCAAAACTGCTGCAGGCGAAAGATCAAGTCCTGAAAGGTGTGGGCTGACATACCAAGGGCTGAGCAGGGATACCTTATCCTACCAATCTCCCCCCCTCAGTCGATCAGCTCTTCTTGATCGGCATCCGCTGGGTCTGAGTGGTTCCACTCGATGGGCGGCATTTGGTCGAAGGCTTGTTTGAGGGCGCTCTCCCAGAGCTTGCGCATTTTGGCCAGGTAGGGATCCCCGGTGCGCAGGCGCAGACGGTGGGTGACCTTGAACTGATCCGCTTGCACCATCACCAAATCGATGGGGGGGCCGACGGAGATGTTGGATTTCATGGTGGAGTCAATGGAGAGGAGAGCGCATTTGGCCGCATCTGCTAGCGAGGTTTCGTAGGAGAGGGTGCGATCCAGGATGGGTTTGCCGTATTTGGTTTCCCCCATCTGCAAAAAAGGGGTTTCCGGGGTGGCCTGGATGCAGTTGCCCTGGCTGTAGATCAAAAAGAGGGCCGGCTCTTCGCCTCGGATCTGTCCCCCCAGCAACAGGCTGCACTGGGCGTCGATACCGTCCTTTTCCAGCCAGGGTCGGTCTTGCTCCTGGATGTACCGAATTTTGGATCCCAGGTAGCGGGCCACGTCGTAGAGATGGGGGAAGGTGTGGAGATTGGAACTTTCCGGTTGGCGCAGATCCCGCTGCACTTCGGTCAAAACGCCCTGGGTGATGGACAGGTTGCCGGAGGTGCAGATCAAGATCACCCGCTCTTCGGGCACGGAAAAATCGAACAGCTTTTGGTAGGTGGAGACGTAGTCCACCCCGGCGTGGGTGCGGGAATCTGCCGCCATCACCAAGCCAAAGCGGGTGATGATGCCAAGGCAGTAGGTCATGCGAACGATGCGGCTCGGCTCTCTGATTGTAGAGGGATTGTAGAGGCGATTGTAGAGGTTCAGGGGAAAGCAAATCCGATTTTGTGGCGGATTTCCTCCCGCAGGCGGGCGGTGATCGAGGCTTCGTCCAAATCGGCCAAAATCTGGGCTATGGCGGCTTTGGGGCCCTCTGGCCCCCAACTGGCTCCCTGGGCCAGGTAGTGGCGGGCGGACTCGCCGATGGCATAGCAGGAAAACCCGGCCAAGACCGCTTGCGTCAGGGCCACCGAACCGTAGGCCCCTAGGGAGAATCCTCCAGCGAAGGGCAGGGATCCCCCCAGCAAGGTTTTCAGGGATCCCAGGCCCAAGAGCGCCACCCATTCTCCTGCCCCCAGGCTGAGCATGCTGAGGACGATCTTCTGCAGCAGTTGTGCGGCTCCCGCGCTGCTCATGGGCCAGCCATAGAGGCGGGACAGGCGCAGGATCAAGGCAATATCCAGGGCCAGCCCTCCCAAGGTATCGAGCAGGGTAACGGGGTTGAGGGCAACGGCCAGCGCCTTGGTGCGGGCAGCGGCGGCGATGAGGTCTTGGGCTTGCTGGGCGCGGCTTTGCAGCTTGCGCTCGATGACCTGTTGGTTGACGCGATCGGCAAACAGGAGGGCATTCAAGGCCAGCAGGGAGCGCCCCTCCCGGTGCAGCACCTCCAGGATCTTCAGGCGCAGGGCGTCCACTTGGGGGGGGCCGATCTCCATCTCCACGCCGAAGCTGCCATCTGGCCTCTGCACCAGCCGCGGCACGCGCGGGGAGGCCGCCACCATGACGATCTCGTCGGGAGAAAGAAGTTGCCGCACCCGTTCGTTGCGGATCTTGTCGTAGATGGCCTGGCGATCCGCCTCCGGGTACTGGTCGATCTTGTTGAACACCAGCAGCATGGGCTTGCCCGCCTCCCGCAGGGCCGCCAGGGCCTCAAACTCCACCCGCGTCAGATCCCCGCAGACCACAAAGAGGATCAGATCGGCCCGCTGCGCCACCTCCTGGGCCAGCCGTGCCCGCTCCTCGCCGTCCACTTCATCCAGGCCGGGCGTGTCGATCAGCTCCAGACGGGATCCCTGCCAGTGACTAACCTGAACCGACTGCACCGAGGCAGGGGGCAGACGGGATCCCTGCAGGGCTGCTGCAGAGAAGGGGGATTGGGGGCGGGTTTCCCAACTGATGTTCCAAGCTGCCGCTTGCTGGGTGCGGGTAATGCCGTGGGTGGGCCCCGTCTGGAAGACCGGCTCCCCCAGCAAAGCATTGAGCAGAGAAGATTTGCCCCGCCCCACCAGGCCAAAGGCAGCGATGTGGATCACCTCGGTTTCCAGCTTGTCCAGCAGCGTCTGCAGGCTCTCCAGCTCCCCTTCCAAACCCGCCATCTCCTGGGGGCTTAGATCCAGTTGAGCCACCCACTGGCGCAGGCTGCGCTTGGCTTGCTGGTAGTTGAGGTCATCTTCTAGGGTGTTGCGGCGAGCCATGGCAGTGACGCTCAATAGCAGTGGAGAACAGCCCGGCAGGGGCGGGTGTCAACCCTCAACGACAACGATGACGATAAGCAGAAACGCTAATCTCAAAGAAAGGCAGTTGGCCTTGCCGGGATCTGCAACTTTAAAAATAACGTTGAGAACTGGGAGTTTGCGACAGGAGCTTTTTCATGCCGAGGGCCATCTGGAACGGGGTGGTTGTGGCGGAGACCGACCGCTACGAAACCGTGGAAGGCAACATCTATTTTCCGCCGGAATCCCTGCGCTGGGAATACTTCCAGCCCAGCTCCACCCACACCACCTGCCCCTGGAAAGGACAAGCCAGCTACTACACCCTGGTGGTCAACGGCCAGGAGAACAAAGACGCCGCCTGGTACTACCCGGATCCCAAGCCGGCTGCAGCCAACATCCGCGGCTACGTGGCCTTCTGGAAGGGCGTCGAGGTAGAACTCTAGCCGAGCCGAGTTGCCAACTGAGTATGATGGAGAAGAATTGGAGGGGCAATGCGATGCTGACCGATGGCCAGATTCCACGCAGCCCAACCCGCTGGGCAAGCAGGTGGTGTTGGGCCGGCTTGAGCCTCCTGTTGCTCGGTTGTGGCCCGGCAGGGTTTCGCACGCCGCGCCCCACGCTGGCCGGCAGCGGCCTCAACAGTATCTTCCCCGATGGGGAGCCCTCCTTCAGCGGGGATGGTCGCTACCTGGTGTTTTCCTCCGCCCGCGGCGGCAGCCAGGATATTTTTCTCTACGACACGGTGGAACAGCGGCTGGTGGACTTGCCCGGCCTGAATTCCAGCGACGTGGCCGCCACCTCGCCCGACATCAGCGCCGACGGCCGCTACATCGTTTACGTGTCCAATGCGCTGGGCAAATCGGAGATTTTTCTCTACGACCGCCAAACCCGCCGCGTTGAGAATATCAGCAGCCGGGTACCGGGAGATGTGCGCAACCCCACCATCAGCGGCGATGGCCGCTTTATCGCCTTTGAGAGCAACGGTCGCGGCCAGTGGAACATCGAGATCTTCGACCGTGGCCCGGCAGCGGCCACACGGCCCTCTGCCCCCAGCTCTTCTAATGCCGGCAGCAATCCCTAAGGGGATTCAGGAATAGCCAACCTGGACTTGTCGCATGCTCGCTGCCTTCGCCCAACGACTGGAGCCGCTGCACTCCAATGTCTTTGACCAGCTAGACCAGGCCAAGTGGGAGGCGCGCCGGTCGGGCTTGGATGTCATCGACCTTTCTTTGGGCTCCTCAGACCTGCCCCCGCCCCCGGAAGCGCTGGCAGCCATTCAGAGGGCCCTGGCAGATCCCTCCACCTATGGCTACACCCTGTTCCACGATACGGCCGAGTTTCGCGCCGCCTGCGCCCAATGGTATCTCAGGAAGTTCGGCCTGGAGATCGACCCAGAAACTGAGGTGCTGCCGCTGATCGGATCCCAGCAGGGAACGGCTCTCCTACCGCTGGCCCTGCTCAATCCCGGGGATGTTGCTTTGATCACCGACCCGGGCTACCCCTCCCATGGGGGCGGGATCCATCTGGCGGGCGGGATCCCCTACTATCTGCCCCTGCGGGCGGAAAACCGCTTCCTGCCCCAGTGGGATGAGATCCCGGCGGAGATCTGCCGTCGGGCGCGGCTGTTGGTGCTGAGCTATCCCCACAACCCCACCACCGCCACCGTCACCCCAGAGTTTTGGCAGGAGACGCTGCAATTTTGTCAGCAGCACGATATCTTCCTGGCCCATGACTTTCCCTATGTGGACTGGCGTTTCGACGGCCAGGTGGCTCCCTCGGCGCTGCTGGCGGATCCCGGCAAGACCCGCACCATCGAGTTCTTTTCCCTCTCCAAGTCTTACCACATGGGGGGGTTCCGGGTGGCCTATGCCATCGGCAGCCGCGAGCTGATCCGAGCTTTGCGCCTGGTGAAGTCCACCATCGACTTCCACCCCTACCAGGGCATCCTGCGGGGGGCGGCGGCGGCCTTGGCAGCTCCCGACAGCTTTTTGGATCACTGGCGGCAAGTGTACCGCGAGCGGCGAGATATCGCGGTGGCGGCTCTGCACCGCATCGGCTGGCCCGTGCCCCTGCCGGAGGCCACCATGTACCTGTGGGCGCCTTTGCCGGAGTCGTACCGCGGTTCCTCGGCCCAGTTTTGTCTAGACTTGGTGCGGGCCACCGGCGTTGCCCTGTCTCCAGGCTCTGGCTTTGGCCCCAGTGGGGAAGGCTACGTCCGCTTTGCTTTGGTGGTCGAGGGATCCCGGCTGGAGGAGGCAATAGGTCGGATTGGGGAGTTTTTATCCCAGGGCCTTGCTTAGCCCTCACCCCCGCCCCCTCTCCCAAAGGGAGAGGGGAGTTAGGGCGGCGCGTTCGCGACAGCGTTGCGTCGCAACAACAAGGGAATGAACCATCTCATTGCTATTTGATAATGACCGTAAAATAACGGCCGCGGTTTCCTTGCCGCAGCTTTTTCGAGTTTCATCAGCTTTTTGCAGACGAGGGGGATCCCTGTTACGCGAAGGGTAATTGCAGCGGCTGCGGTCAGTGTGCTGGAAAGCGCTGTACTGGGCAAAGATTGGCAAAGACTGTAGGAATAGGCTGCAGCCAGCCGGTGTCGGCTAATCTGAGCCAGGATAGGAGTTTTGACACTCCCTCGACTAAAGTCGGTGGATTCTTACGCAGTCCACAGTTGGACTCGTAAAGGCGCTGTCAAGACGCCCCTAGACGGTTCCTAGAGACAAAGCCTCAAGGTTCCGCTTACTTACTTGCTTTCAGTACTGTCCGGGTTTTTCACCGGGTTAGGTGCTAACTTAAGATTACAACATAATAACATTGGCGAGCGACTCAAGTCGCTCGAAGGCTTTTCCGCCCCGCACTAAAGTACGGGGCTACCGACCTACTCTGCTGTGTTGGCCGAGTTGGCTCCTGAGGGGCATGGAGAAGGAAACGCTCGAGAGTTTTTTGTCCATCCGCGGGGTGATGGGGGTGGCGCTCCTAAGTCGGACAGGCCGCCCTTTTTTCTACCGTTCTTTTCAGAACTTGGACAGCCGGCAGCAGCAGGCTCTCGCCGAAGGGCTGTTTCAAGTTTTGCAGACCATGCCCCCGGGACTGGACTATTTTGACTTTCAGTTTGCCGAGCAGCGGGTTTTCGTTTACCCTTTGGGGCCGGAGTGGGTGCTGCTGGTGGCGGTCAATGACGACCTGGTGATGCCGGTCTACACCTTGGCCGTGAACCGCCTGCGAGCCGAGCTGCAGCAGGATACGCCAAAGGGCTTGGCCACCTTTCGTCTATTGACCAGCCAGGCGGAGGCAGGCCGGAACGCTACCCAGCCCAGTTCCGCTCCTGCGGCGGGCCCGCGCATGGAGATGGATGTCTTCGTGCAATCTCTGAACCGTCTCTGCCAGATTACAACCGGCTATTTGGGCAAGGCGGTGATCGTCAACTATTGGAAGGCAGCACGGCAGGAAGTGGTGGAACGCCAGGGATCCAAAGCAGAATGGCTGAACCAGTTCGAGATCGAGCGCAGCGGCCAGATCCACTACCGGGGATCCCTCAAGGAACTGGACGAATCTCAGCAAAGGGTGCTACGGGATTGGGTGCTGGCTTTTTTCCGTCGCTGTGAAGAGGTAATCCACGATTTTCGCAACTTGATCAAATCGACAGAACTGGGCCTATGAAAAAGGGGCAGGCTTTTTCCTAAGTAGGGCTATCGGCGAACTCTACCCGGCTCTTGGTCGAGGAAAATCCAGGCTAAGCTATGACCATGATCAACCCGGATCACGCTAGGTGCAGACGGGATCCCTGACCGAGGGTAGCTCCTCTGGTCACTGCGAACCGGTGCAGCGAGGATCTGCTTTGCTACCGCGATGCCACCGGATCCCTCGCTACCATCTGCTTACGGCACGCTAAGCGAAGGAGTTGCCATGCTGAGAATCGTCACCCAGCTAGCTGAGGCTGAAGCCGAGCTTAGACGGATCTCGGAGCGCACTCAGGCTGACCAGAACTTGCACCGCGAGGCAACCGTGCGGGAGATCCTACAAGCGGTACGCCGCCAGGGGGATCGCGCTCTCCTGGCCTACACGGCGGAGTTCGACCAGGTGGAGCTGAGCGTAGCCGAGCTAAAGGTGTCGGGGGCTGAGCTGGAGGCAGCCTACCAGGCGGTATCTCCGCAACTGCTATCGGCCCTGCGCTTGGCCAAACAGCGCATCGAAGCCTTTCACCGGCAGCGGGTGCCCAGCAGTTGGGTGAGCTTTCCCGGCCCCGAGATCGTCTTGGGCAAGCAGTACCGCCCGGTGGATCGCGCTGGCCTCTACATTCCAGGAGGGCGGGCCGCCTATCCCAGCACGGTGTTGATGAACGCCATTCCGGCCAAGGTGGCGGGGGTGCCCGAGATTGTCATGGTGACCCCGCCGGGATCCGACGGGCTGGGGGGCAAGGGGATCAGCCCGGCTATTTTGGTGGCCGCCCAAGAAGTGGGCATCCACACCATCTATCGCGTCGGCGGGGCCCAGGCTATTGGGGCCTTGGCCTATGGCACCGAGACCATCCCCAAGGTGGACGTGATCACCGGCCCCGGCAACATCTATGTGACGCTGGCCAAGAAGCTGGTCTACGGCACGGTGGGGATCGACTCGCTGGCGGGGCCTTCCGAGGTGTTGATCATCGCCGACGAGAGCGCCAATCCCCTCTACGTGGCTGCCGATCTGCTGGCCCAAGCGGAGCACGATCCCTTAGCAGCCGCGATCCTCCTGACCCCCGATCCCAAGCTGGCCCAACAGGTGCAGCAGGCTGTAACCACCCAGATGGAAGCCCACCCCAACCGTCTGCTGGTGGAGAAGGCGGTGGCCAACTACGGCCTGATCGCGGTGGTGCCGGATCTGGCCACAGCGGTCAACTTGTCCAACCAGTTTGCGCCGGAACACCTGGAGCTGCAGGTGGCGGATCCCTGGGCTCTGCTGGATCCCATTCGCCACGCGGGGGCGATCTTCCTGGGACACTACACCCCAGAAGCGGTGGGAGACTACCTGGCCGGCCCCAACCACACCTTGCCCACAGCGGGGGCGGCCCGCTACGCCTCAGCGCTGGGAGTGGAGACCTTCCTGAAGCACTCCAGCCTAATCCAGTACGGCTCGGCAGCCCTGCAGGAGGTGGCCGGCGCGATCCAAGCTCTGGCGCAAGCCGAGGGGCTGCCCGCCCATGGCCAGTCGGTACAGGTACGGCTGGCGGAGGAGCACTAACCTAGCCTAGACAGGGCTTGAACCGCAGTGAAGACGGAAGGTGGAGCAGATGGGGAGCCGGCTCAGGCAAAACTGGCTGGGGCAACTGGGGGGAGCCCTTGTGGCGGTTTGGATCGTCTGGGCGGAGGGGAGCGCCGCCTGGCCGAAGGACATAAAAGACATAATGTCGGCTGCCCCCGAAGCAATCTCTTCTCCTGCCTTGCCCATCCCGTGGGAGTGGGTATACGACTTGCAGGAGCAGGCGCGGCAACGGCAGTGTACGCTGGTGGGCCTGTTGCGCAGCCGGCCCCTGCCGGCCCCGGATCCCCAGTGGCAGGTGTACACTCGTCTGGATTTGGTTGCCACGCCTCAGACCAGTCGGTTGACCAGTGTGTTGTTTGCCAAGAACACTCGTACCCAAGCCTTGCAAGTGATCTATCAAGCTGCGGCGTCTGTGTACGACCCCGTTGAGCCATTGGATTTTGCCATGATCCTGCCTCTGGCCTGGCAGGACAACACCCTGCTGGCGCGGGAGTACGCAGGCTGGTTCCAGACCGACTTGAGCTGGGATCGGGCGGTGATCTGGCCCTTGCCCGCCGACTCGAACAGGATCCCACCGGTACAGGTTTGGGAGCCACCGCCGGCCCTGGGGTATGCCGAGCTGCTGGACTGGGATCCCCAGGCGCGAGGGCGGGTGCTGTTTGCCGTGGCCGATAGCCTGGAGGAGGTGCCGCGGCTGGTGAGCGTTGGCCCTGGTCAAGACTTGCTGTTGCGAGGGACGGCACCGCTGCCAACCTCCGAGCCTCCTCTCCCGCAAAAGGGCTGGACCAGCGCTACCCTCGCAGGGTCGGTACCCATTTGTCATGCCAACAACTTTGGGCTAAACATCAGGTAGTTCCTCCCCAGGGTTTTGGAGCTGCTGCCGATCTTTGGGGTGCTTAGGAGCCGAGGGGAGGATCTAGAGCAGCCCCTAGCGGGAGAGGGAGTAAGCATGCCTAGACCCCAAGTACGACGCGGCTGGCCTTTAGAGGCCTTTGTGGGCGATGTTATTGTCTGTACGCTGGAGGGATCCCATCTGGATCAGGTGACGGAGATCCGGATCAGCCCGGCGGGCAAGGGGATCCGGGTTAGCTTCGGGGATCCCTTGGGGCGCTCCCAAGAGCCGGTGCAGGCCACTGCCGAGGCGCTGACTGTGACTTTTGAGATCGATCCCAGCACCTACCCCGGCGAAAAGCGCATCGAGCTGATCTCGCCGGCAGGGCCCAGCGATCCCCTGCCGTTTTTGGTGATGATGTAGAGGCGCGCAGAGGGGAAGTGAGTCATGGCGTTGGCAACTGCCTCGACCGACTTGGGCGCGCTGCTGCTGGGAGTGGGTCTGTTGCTCCTGGTGGGAGGCTGGGCTTGGCGGCTGCGGCGACAGCAGCGAGCTGCTCCCCCAGAGGCTGTTTTGCCGGCAACGGCGGTTGACCTCTCTGCCCTTACGGCGGAACAGGCGGCCCAACTGCAGCCCTTCGAGCAGGCGGTGGGAGATCGGCCGCGGGATCCCATTGCCTGGTACAACCGCGCCACCACCCTCGACCAAATGGGGCAGGCCCAAGCCGCCCTGGCCAGCTACGACCGGGCCCTGCAGCTGAAGCCGGATTTTCCCGAAGCCTGGAACAACCGCGGCTCTCTGCTGGACGATCTCGGCCGTCACCAGGAGGCGCTGGCCAGCTACGAGCGGGCTTTGCAACTGAGGCCGGATTTTTTCGAGGCCCGCTTTAACCAGGCCAACACGCTGCGGCAACTGGGCCGCTACCAAGAAGCGCTACGCGCCTACGAGCAGGTTCTCACCTTCCGCCCCGACAGCGGGGAAGCCTGGCATCTGCACGGGCTGACCTTGGCCTCCTTAGAGCGGTGGCAGGAGGCGGTGAACAGCTACGACAAGGCCCTGGCCATCAATTCCAGCGATCCCCGGGTTTGGCAAAGTCGCGGGCTGGCCCTGGTGCACCTGGAGCGCTACGCCGAGGCTCTGGCCAGCTATGAACGGGCTCTGCAACTGGGATTGGAGTCGGCCTCTCTCTGGGCCGGCCACGCCCTCGCCCACCACCGCCTGGGCAACTGGATGGAAGCTCTCAACAGCTACGACCGCGCCCTGCAGCAGGATCCCCGGCGTTCTCAGATCTGGGTGCAGCGCGGCCTGGTGCTGATGGACTTGAACCTCTACGGGCTGGCCATCCAGAGTTTTGACCGAGCCCTGCAGATGGATCCCGACGATGCCGAGGCCCACTACGCCAAAGCCTGCTGCTGCGCCTGGGAAGGCCAGGTGCCCCAGGCCCTGCAAGCCTTGGAGCAAGCCCTGCGCCTGCAGCCGGAACGCTACCGCCCCTTGCTCGCCTCTGAGCCCTATTTCGACCTCATTCGCGGTGAGCCGAGCTTTACGGCCTTCCTGACAGCCCTCTCCGGCCTTGGAACCGACACGAACTCTACCTCCCTGACGCGAACGGCTCCATCCTCTGCTTCCTAGATTTCTTCTGAGGTTCCAAAGTGAGCCAGCAGCAGCAATCCGGCGATTCCGCCAAATGACGGAGAGAAATTCGGCTCTTTTGCTGAAGAAAGCTGCTGATTTTCCGTAGGGATGCTGTTGCTTGCGGCGGAAAACCCAGTAAACTAAGAACGCTCCAGCTCCTGGCAGATCTCGGAGGCAAGCTGTGTTCTTGTTAACATCTGGTAGCATTTTCACGGCTACAACCTGATACTGTCTGCCTGCAAGCTTCTTCGCGGTTGGTTCCAGCAGAAGTCTGGCCTAGGGAGAATGGGGGTCGCCTGGCATCCTCTGCCTTTGAGTTGTTTGGGTGCTGAATCCAACCTTGAATGGCTTCAGCTCAAAAAGAAAAAAAGTAGTTGTCTATGCTAACGGCTCCTCAGCAGCCTTCTCTCGACGACTCCGAGCCGCCGGCGCCATCGACAGCCGCGGCTCCCCTGTTTTCTGCCAAAGCTGGTGCTGGGGATTCTGGATCCGGAGCTGTGGGTGCGTCTATGGCATCCAAATATGAAGATGTTAAAGCTCAAACTGCTGCACTGTTGCGACTCTACCACCAGACTCGGGATCCGGCCCTGCGCAATCGACTGGTGGAGCTAAACCTAGGATTGGTGCGCAAAGAGGCCCACTACTGGCGTAACCAATGCGACGAAGGATACGACGACTTGGTGCAAGTGGGTTGCATAGGGCTCATCCAAGCCATCGAGCGCTTCGATATCAGCCGCGGCCTGGCTTTTAGCTCCTTTGCCATGCCCTACATTCGCGGAGAAATTCAACACTACCTGCGAGACAAAAGCCCAACAATACGGATCCCACGCCGCTGGGCGACGCTGCAGCGACAAGCCAAGAAGGTGATCGCGCGCCTGAGACAAGAGTTGGGCCGTCCTCCCTCTGAGGCGGAGGTGAGGGAAGCCCTCAACCTAACAGAGCAGGAATGGCGAGAGCTGCAGCTGGCCCAACAAAACAGCCTTTTGCTCAGCCTAGATGCTCCCGTACAGGTTGAAGAAGACAGCGTTGCTTTGGGGGATACCATTCCCGATCAGCGCTACCGCAGTTTTCAACTGGCCGAAGAAGATCGCATCCGCCTGCAAAATGCCTTGGCCAAGCTGGAGGAGCGCACCCGCCAGATTTTGGAATTTGTCTTCTTCTACGACCTCACCCAAAAAGAAACAGCAGAGCGGCTGGGGATCAGTGCTGTTACCGTTTCCCGACAGGTCAAAAAGGGCCTGGAGCGCTTGGCTAAGCTGCTGAGTCAGGACATTTTTTAGGGCGTTGCCGAGAAGGAAGATCCCTGGGCTTCGCGACAGTCTCCAGCGCTTTTCCAGGCAGATCTGAACCCTCTCCCAAAGTGGAGATCAAGGCGACAAAGAGCCTCACAACGACTTTCCCGTAGTCCAAGGCTTTGGTTACTTCAATATCAGTGCAGCATCCTGGTCGAAATAGCTGTAACTTGTGTCTTCGCTTTAATCTTTTTTGTCTCGAGCTTTGTCTGAAGCTTGATCTTTGTCTTGGGAACAATTTGCTCCCCGGTTCTGCAGTTGGCTTAGTTGAGAGCGCACCTGCAAGGCAATTTGCAAAGCAGCATCCAAAAGCTGCGACTGTTCGCTGGCCTGTTCTCTTAGCTGGAGCGCAGTCAGAGCTGCCAGCTCGTCGCCGAAGAACTCCCTTTGCTGCTCAATAAAGTCTTTGTTCTGTCGCAAGATCCGTTCAGTTTTCAAGGCGCGGATTAGGTCGCTGCGAGTCAGCTTCAGAGCCTCGATGATCTGATCCCGCTGGGGCAGCTTGGCCTCAGGATTGCCCGCCTCTACCAATTCATCGTTGATGTGAATGGCTTGAATGAGCCGATTGTAGCGATCTACTTCTTCTAGCAAGTTCAGCAAGAGCGGCATGCGGCGGCTGCGGAAAATCCAATAGGCTTGGCCCAAAGCGGCAATGGCTGTCAGGATTCCCCATTCCACCAGCCAACTTTCCCAACTGCTGCGCAGGCCAGGGATCAAAATTCGCCCCACCAAGGTCAGCAGGGATCCCCCTGACCAAAAGGTCAAGAAACGGCAGAACAAATCCAGCACCAACAGCAGGCCCAGTAGATTCCAAAAGGCGGAGAACTGGCGCAGCCGGTCTTTCCAGCGACGGATAGGCCGAGGTCGGTACAGCCAGGCTATGGGTACCCCAGAAAGGTTTTCCACCAGAAAAGGGGAAATGACCAGCTCTTGTAAATCCCGCCGCATGGCCATGGACTCTGCCAAGGGCTAAGTTTTCCACCCAATTCTACTGCCGGCACCTGAGATCCTGCTGAGATCCCTTCTCAGGGGTAAAAGCTGGCCAAAGAGGAGACAAGCAGGGTGAGTAGCCCAACTACGCCAACTGAAGGCACCTCTGGTTGAAGCGGAAAACTTTGCGGTCAAGTCGCGATTTTTGTGGGTTTCTCTTCCGCGGCCCAAAGCGGGCCCATGTCCAGGTAACGCCGGAAAGCCCAGTCCTCCGTGGCCCTCAGCATCACCACCGTGGCCAGATTCACCAGGCTCCCCTCGCCGGGGAAACTCCGCCGCTTCACCTCACGGATAAGCCGCTCCAGCACATTCGTGCTCTTGATGTGCCTCTGGTGGCCGCTGGGAAAGTCCAGGTAGGTCAGGGCCTCCCCCAGACCCTGGGCAAACACCTCCACCGCCCGCTTAAACCCGTACACAAACGCTTACACATAGCATACTGTCAGCGAAGTATTGGCTAACTGTATCGTTGCATACTGTCAGCTTGGCTAATGCAACTTTATGCCTTCCACTAGGGTCGGACCTGAAGTCCGACTCGGAAGGAGGAACACATGGGAAAAGGCTGGAGGTTACTAGGGGTACTGCTAGGGGTACTGGGGGTGGTTAGCTTGGTGGGTCTGAGCCTCGCCCAAGGCCTTGCCCAAGGCGAGGTCAAGGTGGGCGTACTCCACTCCCTTACCGGCTTGGTGGAGCAGAAACTAGAGTTCGCCTGGAACTTCGCCCAAAGATTTTACGTAATGGACCGGGGACGTGTGGTCCTGGAGGGTCGGACCTCGGAGGCCAGTCCGGAGACGGTGGGTCGGCTGATCAGCTTGTAGGAGAGGCCATGCGGTTGACCGAACGCGAGATCGATAAGCTCCTGATTTTCCTGGCGGCCGAAGTCGCCCGACGCCGCCTTGCCCGGGGGCTCAAGTTGAACTACCCCGAGGCAGTGGCCTTGATCACGGCGGAGGTACTGGAGGGTATTCGCGAGGGTAAAAGCGTGGCTGAGCTAATGGACTTGGGAGCCCAGGTATTGAAACGGGAGGACGTAATGGACGGAGTGGCAGATATGATAGAAGAAATTCAAGTAGAAGGTACCTTTCCTGACGGGACCAAGTTGGTAACGATCCACAAGCCTATTCGGTAGGGGGTAAAAATGCGGATCCTTCTGCTTGCACTTTTGGTCCTAGGAGCGTGGGGGAGCGTTTCGTCCCGGGCGCAAAATGGGAAGCCACTGCGTTTGGCCCTTCCCCCCTGGCCCGGCTGGTTCGTCTGGTTCTGGGCTAGGGAGCAGGGCTTGTTTAAAAAGTACGGGGTGAAGGTAGAGGACCTCTTGGCCCACCCTAGCTGAGCAGGGCCATCTGCCCAAGGGGAGGAGGTGAACCCGTGAGCGTCCCCGGTCTGACCTTTTGGCTTGTAGGGTTTCTAGTGGGGTTGCGCCACGCCCTGGAGCCCGACCATTTGGCTGCGGTAAGCAACCTCGCTTTAACCTCAGGCCGCCCCCTCAAGGCAGCCCTGGCGGGTGCCCTGTGGGGTTTGGAGCACCTCTTTACCCTGGCGGCAGTGGCGGGGGTGGCCTTGGCCTTGGGCCTCCGGCTTCCTGCTGCCTTTGGCTTCCTCACCGAGCTGGTAGTGGCGCTTGCCTTGGCTTGGCTGGGGCTTAGCACCCTCCTAGGTCTCCGAGTTCGGCGCACCATGGGTCCGAGCTACCGGAGCCGCTCCCCTCTGCGCAACCCCTTCCTCTGGGGTGTTCTCCACGGCTTGTCCGGATCCGCTGCTTTGGTGCTCTTGGCCTCCAGCCAGCTCACCTACCCTCTACAAGCTACAAGCCCTTGGGTACGTGGTTGTCTACGGCGTGGGCGCTTTTTGGGGTATGTTTCTCATGAGCCTCGCAGTGGGCCTCTCCTTTCTTTGGGCGGCTTCGCGGGCACGTCGCCTGCAATGGTACGGGACAGCGGCCGCGGCCCTTTTTGCCTTGCTGGCCTCAGGGAGGCTTTTTTGGGAGATCTTGGTGCGAGGTGAATCGTGATTCCCGGAGAAATCTTCACCGAGTCAGGGGAAGTGGAACTCAACCCCGGCCGCCGCACGGTCCGCCTCGAGGTGGCCAATACTGGGGACCGTCCTGTTCAGGTGGGCTCCCACGCCCATTTCTTTGAGGTCAACCGCGCCCTTCGCTTTGATCGAGAAAAGGCCTATGGGTTCCGCCTCAACATCCCCGCTGGAACGGCTGTGCGATTCGAGCCTGGGGAGACCAAGGTGGTGGAACTCGTAGAGATAGCGGGTCTTAGGAAGGTTTACGGTATGAATGCCTTGGTCATGGGCTCCTTGGAAGAGAAGCGGGCGGAGGCGCTCCGTGCAGCTCGGGAAAGGGGGTTCCTATGAGGCTTTCCCGGGAAGCCCGTGCTCGCCTTTATGGACCCACAGTAGGGGATCGGATCCGCCTGGCCGATACCAATCTGATCCTGGAGGTGGAAGAGGATTGGACCCTGCCCCCAGGAGAGGAGGCGGTCTTCGGCGGAGGAAAGACTGTCCGGGACGGCATGGCCCAGTCTCAGAGGAGCCGGTCGGAGGGAGCCCCCGATCTGGTGATTACCAATGCGGTGGTCCTGGACTGGTGGGGTGTTGTCAAGGCAGATGTGGGTGTCCGGGATGGGCGCATTGTGGCCTTGGGTAAGGCGGGCAATCCGGACATCATGGACGGCGTTACGCCGGGCTTGGAAATCGGTCCAGGAACAGAGGTCATCTCTGGCCAAGGTCGGATCCTCACCCCCGGAGGTATTGATGTCCATATCCACTTCATCTCTCCCCAGCAAGCTTGGGAGGCCCTCTTTAGTGGCATAACCACCATGACCGGGGGAGGTACCGGACCGTCCGAAGGAACCAAGGCCACCACCTGTACCCCGGGCCCTTGGTATATCCACCGGATGTTGGAGGCCCTCGAGGGGCTACCCCTTAACTTCGGTTTGCTGGGGAAAGGGAACGCCTCCTCGCCCCAGGCGCTGGAGGAACAGATCCTGGCCGGTGCTATCGGGCTCAAGATTCACGAGGATTGGGGGGCTACCCCCGCCGTTATCGACACCGCTCTGACCGTGGCCGAGGCCTACGATGTCCAGGTGGCCATTCACACGGATACTTTGAACGAGAGCGGTTTTGTAGAGGATACGCTGGCGGCCTTCAAGGGGCGAACCATCCACACCTTTCACTCGGAGGGGGCCGGGGGAGGCCATGCCCCGGACATTCTCAGGGTAGTGGGGTACCCCAACGTGCTCCCCTCTAGCACCAATCCCACCATGCCTTACACGGTGAACACCCTTGACGAGCACCTGGACATGCTAATGGTGTGCCACCATCTAAGCCCCAATATCCCCGAAGACGTGGCCTTTGCGGAGTCCCGCATCCGACCCGAGACGATGGCAGCGGAGGATGTTCTCCATGATCTCGGAGCCATTAGCATGATGACCAGCGATTCCCAGGCCATGGGACGCGTGGGGGAGGTGATCCTAAGGACATGGCAGACAGCCCATAAAATGAAGGAGGAGCGGGGTCCACTACCGCAAGACAGCACGAGGAACGACAACTTCCGCATCCGGCGATACCTGGCTAAATACACCATCAACCCGGCCATCGCCCACGGGATCGCTGAGTATGTGGGGTCCATAGAGCCCGGAAAGTACGCGGACTTGGTCCTGTGGCATCCGGCTTTCTTCGGCGTCAAGCCCGATCTAGTTCTCAAAGCTGGCTTTATCGTTGCTACGCCTATGGGAGATCCCAACGCCTCCATTCCCACCCCTGAGCCCGTCCGTTATCGCCCCATGTTTGCTGCTTTTGGCAAAGCGCTGACGCGAGTCTCGTTTACCTTTGTCTCCCAAGCCGCCCTGGAGAGGGGGGGGCTTCCGGCCGGGCTAAACCGTACTCTGCTTCCGGTACGGAAAACCCGGGGGCTCACTAAGAAGGATATGCGACTTAACGATGCCTTGCCCCAGGTAGAGGTGGACCCGGAGACCTATAGGGTTTTGGTGGATGGGGAGGAAATAACCAGCGAGCCTGCCAAGATCCTGCCTTTGGCCCAGAGGTACTTCCTTTTCTAGGAGACTTATGATCAAGACCTACGTGGTGACCCATCTTAGAAAGATGGAGGAGGGCATCCCTGAGGGGTTACAAGTGGTAGACTTACCCATGACCTCGGAGGAGCGTACCCAGGTGCGCCGGCGCTTGGAAACGCCAAGCGGCCTTGTCCTGAACCTGGCCCTGCCTACAGGAACTGTGCTTCGGCCAGGGCAGATTCTCTGTGTGGTAGAGGGTGTGGCCTACCGGGTAGTAGCAGCTCCGGAGGAGGTTCTCGTCATTTATCCCAGAAGTCTCAAGGAAGCGGCTCAAGTGGGCCACCTCATCGGCAATCTTCACCGCCCCATAGACCTTTCAGGGGAGGGGATTGCGATCCTCTACGATGCCGCTTTGGAAGAGCGGTTACGGAACCTTGGTTTGGTAGTGGTTAGGGAAATGCGCTCTTTCGCCAAGACCCCTCTGCCTGGGCATAGCCACTAGCGCTCCATGAAGGAAGTAACCCTCCTCAGGCTTTTCCAACTCGCTGATACGGCCTTCCCGGTAGGAAGCTTTGTGCACTCCTACGGCTTGGAATCCTACGCGGCCGTTGGATTGGATCCTGGAAGGATACCCGATCTGATCCTCGCTGACCTTCGGCTTGGGCAGCTTCGTTTGGACCTAGCCGCCTTGGTGCTGGCCTTTGAGAAGAGTCCCGACCTCGAGGCCCTGCAACGGCTTAACGCCCTGCTTACCGCATGGAAGCCGGTACGGGGGGCCAGAGAGGCCAGCCTGCAGGTAGGAAGACGCGTTCTGGCGCTTCTAGGCCGTCTATATCCCAACCTGCCTTGGCCACCCTTACGGGAAGGGCATCAAGCAGTAGCCTGGGGTATTGCGGGAAAAATGCTGGGGCTTGAGCGGGAACCTCTGGCCCTGGCCTTCCTGCACACTTCCGTACAAGCTTTGCTTTTGGCCGGAACCCGGGTGTTCGCGTTGGGAGCTGAGCGTGCCCAACACATGCTTTGCTCCCTTCACTCTTCCATGGCCAAAACGGTGCAAGAGGTACTCCGCAACCCTGGTGAGGCGTTGTTTGCCGCTACGCCTGCCTGGGACCTGAGAGCGCATCAACAGGACTTCCTATGGACCAGGCTGTTTCAGAGCTAAGGAGGGGGATTGTGAAACCGGTAAAAATCGGTGTGGCCGGGCCTGTCGGCTCAGGGAAAACCGCCCTTATAGATCGGCTGGCCAAAGCCATGCGGGATCGCTACAACCTTGCGGTGATCACCAACGACGTCTACACCTATGAGGACGCCGAATTCCTTGTGCGCTCGGGGGCTCTTCCCCCCGAGCGGATCGCAGGGGTGAGGACGGGAGGATGCCCTCATACGGCCATTCGCGAAGACCCTGCAGCCAACCAGGAGGCGGTGGAAGCCATGCTGGCCCGCTTCTCCGATCTGGACATCCTTTTTTTGGAATCAGGGGGGGATAATCTCGCTGCTTCCTTTAGCCCAGAACTGGTGGACGTGTGGATCTATGTGATCGATGTGGCTGCGGGAGACAAGATTCCCCGCAAGGGGGGCCCGGGCATTGAAAAAAGCCATCTCCTGGTGATCAATAAGATCGATCTTGCCCCTTTGGTTGGGGCCGACCTTGGGGTCATGGAACGGGATACGCGGCTCAAACGGGGTTCACGTCCTTGGGTGTTTACCAACCTCAAGACGGGGGAAGGGCTGGATAGCGTGGTGGAGTGGATCCGACGGGAGGTCCTCTTTGAGGGAGACTGAGGCGTCCCCACCAGCTTTGGTTAGCCAATTTTTGGTTAGCCAATTGGAATTGGAGTTCATCGCTATCGGCGGCCGGACCCACCTGCGTAGGGCTTACAGCCGCGGTGCCCTCAAAGTGCTAAGGCCCTTTCCCTATGGGGAAGGCCTGGTGTTGCAGCTTTTGACCCTTGGCCCTGGCCTTATGGGAGGGGACCAGGTGGAGATCCGGGTTCATGTTGCTCCGGGGGCCAAGGTAATCCTCCTCAACCAATCGGCGACCAAGGTTCTCCCTGCCCGGGGGTATCGACCGGTGGTTCAGAGGCTCCTTTTTCGGGTGGAAGGCTTTTTGGAGTACTACCCCGGCCTCACCATTCCCTACCCCGCCTCGGCCTTGGACCAAAGGATGGAGGTGAGTTTGGGAACGGAAGCGTCTTTTAGCTGGATGGAAATGTATGCCCTAGGGAGATTAGCTAGAGGAGAAGTGGGAAAGTTTAAGTGGATTCGCGCCCGAACGGCGATTTTCGGCCAGGTTCCCTTTTATATGGACGCTTTGGAGCTCCTTCCTGAGGAGCTGGGTCCAAACCACCCAGGGGTTCTAGAGGGTCACCCCTACCTTGTGTGCGGTTTCTGGAACTGGGAAAGTCACCCCTTCTTTGAGGAAACGGAAAACGGGCTTCTAGGAGTGGGGCTTACCGCGTTCAGGCACTCTTTTCTTAGGGGGATTGGGAACAAGGAGGTGACCCAGAGGGCCCTAAAGATTTGGAGTCAGGAAAGAGCCTTAAGGGGGCTTCCAGCCGTAGACGTAATGCGCTATAGCAGCGCCCTTTAATCGTGTAAGAGGCTGTCGTAAAAGTCCTCCACAGGTCAAGTCGCAATTTTTGTGGGTTTCTCTTCCGCGGCCCAAAGCGGATCCATGTCCATAACGCCGGAAAGCCCAGTCCTCCGTGGCCCTCAGCATCACCACCGTGGCCAGATTCACCAGGCTCCCCTCGCCGGGGAAACTCCGCCGCTTCACCTCACGGATAAGCCGCTCCAGCACATTCGTGCTCTTGATGTGCCTCTGGTGGCCGCTGGGAAAGTCCAGGTAGGTCAGGGCCTCCCCCAGACCCTGGGCAAACACCTCCACCGCCCGCTTAAACCGGTCCCGGTAGCGCTCAACGAACCCCCGGGCCAGAGATTCCGCCGTGCCCCGCCGCCGCGCCACAAACACCTCCTGGAGGGAGCCGCTCCGACTGCGGCACATGAGCTAAAACGTTCCGCATAAAGTGCACCACGCACCGCTGCCAGCTGGCCCCAGGAAGCTCCGCCATCACCGCTTGGCGGATGGAAGGGTGGTCGTCGGAAATGACCAGCCTCACCCCATGAAGCCCCCGCTCCACCAGGCCCTTCAGCAGGTTCCTCCAGGCCTCCTTCCGCTCCCCGCCCGCCGGCTCCACCGTCAGCACTTCCCGGTAGCCTTCTTCGTTCACCCCCACCGCCACCAGAAGGGCCAGGTCCACCACCCGCCCGCCCCAGTTCACCTTGAAGTAGGCCGCGTCCAGGTAGAGGTAGGGGTAGGCCAGCTCCAAAGGCCGGCCCCGCCAGGCGGAGAGCTCCTCCAAGCGCTGGGCTACCCTGGAGACCGCGTCCTTACCGATGCGCACCCGGGACAGGCCCTCCGTGATGGCCGCTACCTTGCGGGTGGAGACCCCTTGGAGGTACATCTCCAGCACCGCTTCTTCCACCTCTCCGGTCATCCGCTTGTACCGCTCAAAGACCTCGGTCAGGAAAGTCCCCTCCCGGTCCCGGGGTACCCGGAGCTGGGCGATCCTGCCCGCCGGCGTGATGAGGTCCCGGGTGTAGTAGCCGTTCCGCTCCCCGCGGCGGCTTGGGGTGCGCTCACGGTAACCCGCAGCCAGGTGCTCGGTCATCTCTTCTTCCAACACCTGCTCGTTCGCGTAAGCGGTGCGGAGCACTATGACGGCCTTGACCCCTTCCCGGATGCGCCGGCTGATCTCCTCCTTGGTCAACCTCTTGAGCTCCTCTCGGTCCATTCCGCCCTCCATGCTTAACCCACAAAATACGCGACACTACCAACTTTGCCCCTTACGGGCAGGCGATCTACCCTGCTCCCGACGACAAGCCTTTCGACAGCTAAGATGCCCAGTTGGTTTTGAATCAGGGCCAGCCCCGCTTTTACCTCATGCGCTTGCTCCGTCCTGGCCTCAAGTTCAGCCAAATAACCGGCCACACCCGTTGCACCCAGTGCCTGGGATCCCTGCACGGCAAGGAGTGGTTCATCGCCGTCGCGCCGCCTGCCGACGAGCTGCAGGTGGACGGGATTCAAGCTTTTCGAGTGGCTGGCGACTGCTTCATCAAACTGGAGCTGGGCACCTGGCACGCTGGCCCCTACTTCGACGGCGAGGAGTTTATCGACTGCTACAATCTGGAGCTGGCTGACACCAACATCACCAACCACGAGACAATCGACCTGCTCCAGACCCACAACCTGGAGTTTCAGATCATCCCTTGAGCAGCCAGATTCGGCAGCCAAGACAAATAGGTGGGGGGATCCGTGGCAGCACTACGACAGGAGCCTTGGCACTCCCCCCTATGTGATAAAACGGGGTCAAACCCAGCGGCGTCTTGGAGATTTGTTACTATGGCTACACTCCAACCTACCCCAGAAACCGGCAAGCTCTTGAGCACCCTGGCTCTGTTCCTGTGCCTAGGGCTGTTGTCTGCCTGCGACGGGGGCAGCGGCAGCACGGTTAGCCCCCCTAGCCTCACTCCCACCCCCACTCCCGCTGGCCGATAGTTTTGCATGCGCTGGCAGCGGCTGCTTGGCTTAAAGCAGCGGTGGGGGGTAGGGCTGGTCATTCTGCTCTGCCTTGGTCTCTTGACGGCCTGCAATGGGGAGGGATCCCCCACGGCTCCAGAGCCTCCCCGGGCAGGGGAGCTGCCAATTGCTAGCTTTCTTTGCCAGTTGGATCGCCAAACCCGCACCTTTGCTGGTCCCATCTACGCCGAGCAGCCTCAGGCTGCCATCTGCAATCCCGGTCGCCTCACCCCAGCAGCAGCCCAGAAGATGATGGATCGGTTGAACTTTCTGCGGCTGTTGCACGAGTTGCCGCCGGTGAAGCTCAATCCCGAATTCTTGGAGGCCGCTCAGCAGGCGGCCCTGATGCAGGTGGCCAATGGCGCCCTCAGCCACCAGCCGCCCCCCTCTTGGCGCTGCTTTACCCCTGCTGGAGAGGCAGGATCCCGCTTTGGCAACTTGGCGATTGGCCCCATTCTGGAGCTGAACGGCCCCGACCCAGGGCGGGTGTTGGCGCGCCAGGTGGATATCTACTTTGCCGAGCCGGGCCGAGAGAACTTTGTAGATGTGGGGCATCGCCGCTGGAACCTCTATCCCCAATATGCCCAAGGAGCCTACGGCATCGTCTTTGACCCGCGGGCCGGGCGGGTGACCCAGGCCAATGCCAATTGGGTCTTCGGCTTTGACGAGTCGGTACCGGATCCCGAGTTTATTGCTTTCCCCGAAAGAGACGGCTACCTGTACCGTCTGGAGGGCTTTTCCGGCCAGCCCTTGTCTGCCTACCGCTGGTCTTTCTCGGTGCCCAGCCGCGGCGGCCTGTCTGACCTCAGCCAAGCCCAAATCCGCATCACCGATGCCGTCACAGGTGAGCCGGTGCCCGTTGGAGATATCCGGGTTGGGGATCCCGCCTTTGGCCTAGAAACCCTCACCTACTCGGTGGGATCCGTTCAGCCCAATCGCCCCTACCTCTTTGAGATCAGCGGCATCCGGCTCATGGGTGGGCCGCCGCGCACCTATCGCTACACCACCACCCTCTACGACTGCGACCCTCAGGCGCCGCCAAGGCCCGCACCCCTCACCGAAGGGCTGGGGATCCCGCCCCGTTTCCTCTGGCAGAGGGAGCCTTTCGACTCTTTCAACCCTCTCAACTAGCTTTTCCTCACCCCCAGCCCCTTTCCCAAAGGGGAAAGAGGGGTCTGCTGCTCCTGGAAGCCTGACTTTATGCATAAAGCGCAATTCGAGAATGACAAAACTGCATAACCTGTTACAAAGCGTAACTGCCAATACCAAAGTTAACGGTTCGTCATTGCTAGGGTAGCTAGTGTTCACCCCACGGCAGCGATCATGGCGAACCAATTTGAACGCCTCAAAAGCGAAAAGGATGGGCTGGCGGTCAAGGCCGAGCTGGAGGCGTTTGCCCGGATGGGTTGGGAGAACATTCCTGAAGACGACCGGGATCACCGCCTCAAGTGGCTGGGGATCTTCTTTCGCAAGCGCACCCCTGGCAAGTTCATGCTGCGGCTGCGCCTGCCCAATGGGATCCTGACCAGCGGCCAAATGCGCAAGTTGGCCGAGATCCTCCGCCCCTACGGCCAAGATGGCGTAGCCGACATCACCACTCGGCAAAACCTGCAACTGCGGGGCATTCCCATTGAGGACATGCCTCAGGTTCTGCGGCAACTCAAGGAGGTGGGCCTGACCAGCATCCAGTCAGGCATGGACAACGTGCGCAACATCACGGGATCCCCTCTGGCCGGTATCGACCCGGATGAGCTGATCGACGTGCGCGGCCTCACCCGCAAAGTGCAGGACATGGTAACCAACAACGGCGAGGGCAACCCTTCCTTCACCAACCTGCCGCGCAAGTTCAACATCGCCATCTGCGGTTGTCGCGACAACTCGGTGCATGCCGAGATCAATGACCTGGCTTTTGTGCCTGCTTTCAAAGAGGGCAAGCTGGGCTTCAACGTCTTGGTGGGAGGCTTTTTTTCGGCCCGCCGCTGTGCCGAGGCCATCGGGCTGGACGTTTGGGTAGATCCCCGCGATGTGGTTCCTCTATGTGAGGCGGTGCTGCTGGTCTATCGGGATCACGGCCTGCGGGCCAACCGGCAAAAGGCGCGGCTGAGGTGGCTCATTGACGAGTGGGGCCTGGAGAAGTTTCGGGTGGCGGTGGAGCAGCAGATTGGCCACCCTCTGCCCAGAGCGGCGGAAAAAGACGAGGTGGTCTGGCACAAGCGGGATCTGCTGGGAGTACACGCCCAAAAGCAACTGGGCCTCAACTTTGTAGGCCTGCACGTGCCCGTCGGGCGGCTCAACGTCCCGGAGATGAGGGAGCTGGCTCGCTTGGCGGAGGTGTACGGCTCCGGGGAGCTGCGGCTAACGGTGGAGCAGAACGTGCTCATCCCCAATGTGCCCGACTCGCGGGTGGCCCCCCTGCTCAAAGAGCCGCTCTTGAAAAAGTTCTCCCCCAACCCGGGACCCTTGCAGCGGGGGTTGGTGTCCTGTACGGGCAACCAGTTTTGCAACTTTGCCCTCATCGAGACCAAAAACCGCGCCGTGGCCCTGATGGAAGAGCTGGAAGCCGAGCTGGAGATTCCTCAAACGGTGCGCATCCACTGGACAGGCTGTCCCAACTCCTGCGGCCAGCCCCAGGTGGCTGATATTGGCCTCATGGGCACCACCGTTCGCAAGGACGGCAAGCCGGTGGAGGCGGTGGACATCTACATGGGGGGAGAAGTGGGCAAAGACGCCAAGCTGGGCGAATGCGTGCGCCAAGGGATCCCTTGCGAAGACCTCAAGCCCGTCTTGGTGGAGCTACTGATTGAGCACTTCGGGGCCAGGCCGCGTCGTGATCCCTCGGCTGCTCAGACCTCTGCTTCCCCCTTGATGACCTACTAGGCAGTTCGTCGTTCGAAATTTTGGAGGTTGTGATGTCTAAGCTATTCAACACTTCCTCTCCCATCTCCCGTCGCCAGTTTTTGGCTGGGGCAGCTGCCCTTGCGGCTGGAGCAGCTACGGCTGGGATCCCCCGCGCCCAATCCCAATCCTTGGGGCAGGGCTACTGGGTAGCTCAAGCTGATACCCCAGAAACCACGCGAGCCAGGCTGGGATTTATCGCCCTCACCGACGCTGCCCCCCTGATCATCGCCAAAGAAAAGGGGTTCTTTGACAAGTACGGCATGAAGGACGTAGAGGTGGTCAAGCAGGCCTCTTGGGGCACCACCCGCGACAACTTGGTGCTGGGATCCGCCGCCGGCGGCATCGATGGGGCACACATCCTCACCCCCATGCCCTACCTCATCACCACCGGCAAAGTTACCGATGGCAAGCCGGTGCCTATGTACATTTTGGCCCGTCTCAATCTGGACGGTCAGGGCATCAGCATTTCCAACCAATATCGGGATTTGCAAATCGGCCTGGATAGTTCCCCCCTCAAGGCCAAGTTTGCCGAGCTTCGAGCTGCCGGCAAAGATCCCAAATGCGCGATGACCTTCCCCGGCGGTACCCACGACATGTGGATGCGCTACTGGCTGGCCGCAGGCGGGATCGATCCCACCCGCGATGTCTCCCTCATTGTGGTGCCGCCGCCGCAGATGGTGGCCAATATAAAATCCAGAACCATGGAAGCCCTCTGTGTGGGCGAGCCTTGGAATGCCCAACTGGTGAACCAAAAAGAGGGGTATAGTGCCCTCACCACCGGCGAGCTATGGAACAACCACCCGGAAAAGGCCTTTGCCCTGCGGGCCGACTGGGTGGATGCGCACCCGAAAGCCACCCTTGCCCTGTTGAAAGCGGTGCTAGAAGCCCAGATCTGGTGCGACCAGATGGAAAACAAAGAGGAGATGTGTCGCATCATCGGCGACCGCCGCTGGCTGGGGGTGCCTGTGCCCGATATCTTGGGCCGTTCTCGGGGCACTTTTGACTACGGCACCGGCAAGGTCGTTGAAAACAGCCCCCACCTGATGAAGTTCTGGCAGAACTACGCTTCCTACCCCTTCAAGAGCCACGATCTCTGGTTTTTGACCGAAAACATCCGCTGGGGCTATCTGCCTGCCGACACCGATACCAAAGCCTTGGTGGAGCGGGTGAATCGGGAAGAACTCTGGCGAGAAGCTGCCAAAGCCATTGGTCAGGGGGCAGCCATTCCCCCCAGCACCTCTCGAGGAGTGGAAACCTTCTTCGACGGGGTGCAGTTCGATCCCGAAAATCCTGCCGCCTACCTGGAGAAATTGGCGATTAAGAAGCTGGCCTAATTTCCCAACTTTCCCCAGCAAGTTAGCTGCAAACCCTCTGTCCAGGAGAGAAGGGATCCCCGAATCCCCACAAAGAGTGTTCAACTGAAACCCCTTCTCTCTTGGAATCCTCTTAAGTTGACTTCAACCTTACTCCCAGCAAGCCATGAGGATTTTCCACTCTGCCCTACAGTTGGGCTACCACCTCTTTCGGATCCTGCTTCCCCTACTGGTTGGCCTAGGCCACTGGCTGCTGAAAACCAGCCCAGGCTTTGTTCTTCAGTCCAATGCCGGGCTCCACTCCCCGGCCAGCTCTGCATCTTCTTCTGCTTGGAGGCAGCGAGTCCAAATCCACCAAGTGCTGCGCCGCGTTCTTTTGCCCACCACGGCCATTTTAATAGTGCTCGTTCTCTGGCAAATTGCCTATAGCCGCCCCGGAGCCAACTTGCCCACCCCTCTCCAGGTTTGGCAGGACACCTGGGATCCCCTCATTAAAGATCCCTTTTTTGACTATGGCGGCAATGCCAAAGGGCTGTTCTGGCAAATTTGGGCCAGCTTGCGGCGGGTGTTCATTGGGTTTGCCCTGGCCGGCTTGGTGGGGGTTGTGGGCGGCATGATCATCGGGGTCAATCGCTGGCTGTACGAGGCTTTGGATCCCATTTTTCAGGTGCTGCGCACGGTGCCGCCTTTGGCCTGGCTGCCGATTTCTTTGGCTGCCTTTCGAGATGCCAACCCTTCCGCCATTTTTGTAATCTTCATTACGGCTCTCTGGCCCATTTTGATCAACACCGTTGCCGGCGTACAGCGGATCCCTCAGGACTACCGCAACGTGGCCAGAATTGTGCGCATGTCCGGCTGGAAGTACTTTTTCAAAATCGTTTTCCCGGCAACTGTGCCCTACATTTTTACCGGCTTGCGCATTGGGGTGGGCTTGTCTTGGCTGGCCATTGTGGCAGCGGAAATGTTGATTGGCGGTGTGGGCATTGGATTTTTCATCTGGGATGCCTGGAATAGCTCCCGCATCAGCGAAATCATTCTGGCTTTGATCTATGTCGGGATGGTGGGTCTTCTGCTGGATCGCATCACGGCTTGGATTGGCTCGCTGGTGGTGGCTGAGGATCGCTAAATGAGCTTGGCCGAGTTCTAGATTGGTTGCTGACAATTTCTCCATGCTCTCAGAAATCATCTCAGAGGAATCATGAAGACCCAGCCTTACATTGAAGTGGATCATGTCGACAAGGAATTTCTCCTCGACAACGGAGAGATCTACCCTGTCCTGAAAGACATCCACCTGGAGATCCAAAAAGGGGAATTTGTCTCGCTAATTGGCCACTCCGGCTGTGGCAAATCGACCCTGCTCAACATCATTGCTGGCCTGGAAAAGCCTTCCCGCGGAGGCATTCTCCTGGAGGGCCGACAAGTTACAGATCCCGGCCCAGATCGCATGGTGGTGTTTCAGAACTATTCCCTGCTGCCCTGGCTGACGGTGCGGGAGAACGTTGCCCTGGCTGTGGACGAGGTGCTGGGATCCCTTCCCAAAGCGGAGCGGGACCGGATTGTGGCAGAACACATTCGCCGTGTGGGGTTGCAGGGGGCAGCCGACAAGCGACCGGCCCATCTGTCAGGAGGGATGAAACAGCGGGTAGCCATTGCCCGGGCTTTGGCCATCCGTCCGCGGGTGCTGCTGTTGGATGAGCCCTTTGGCGCTCTGGATGCCTTGACGCGCGGCAACCTGCAGGAGCAACTGATGGAGATTGCCCAGGCGGAGCAGCTCACCTGTGTCATGGTTACCCACGATGTGGATGAGGCGCTGCTGCTTTCGGATCGGGTGGTAATGATGACCAATGGCCCGGAGGCCCGCATTGGCCAGATTTTGCGGATCCCTTTTCCTCGGCCCCGCCATCGTTTGGAAGTGGTGCGTCACCCCGACTACTACAGCCTGCGGGGAGAGATGATCTACTTTCTCAACCAGCAAAAGCGGGCTCGCCAAAAAACGCCTGTTCGCGTGGCCATTGCCAAACACGGCCTGGAGAAGGTCAATTTGGAGGTTGGCTTTGTGCCCCTCAACGACTGCGCGCCGCTGGTGGTGGCGCAGGAAAAAGGCCTGTTTCAAAAGCATGGCCTGGAGCAGGTCACCCTGGTGAGGGAGCCAGGCTGGAAGACCATCTGGGAAGGGATCCGCTCCGGTCGGCTGGACGCGGCTATGGTGGTGGCCGGGATCCCGTTGGCTTCCACCTTGGGAGTAGGGGGAGTTCCGGTGTCTTTGGTAACCGCCTTAACCCTCTCCCGTGGCGGCAACGCCATTACCTTTGGGCGCAGACTTTTGGAGCGAGGCGTTCAAAGCCTGGCGGATTTTCGCCAATACCTCAACCACACCCCCGACACAGTCCACACCCTGGGAGTGGTTCATCCGGCTTCCATGCAAAACTTCCTGTTGCGGCACTGGCTGGCCGGTGGGGGGGTGGATCCGGATCGGGATGTCACGTTAACCGTGATCCCGCCGCCGCAGATGGTGGCCCACCTCAAGGCCGGCAACATCGATGGCTACTGCGTGGGCGAGCCCTGGAACTCCCGCGCTGTGCGGGAACAGGTGGGGGTTATCGTCGCCACCACCCCTGAAATCTTGCCCAGCCACATCGAAAAGGTGCTGACAGTGCGCCAGGATTGGGCGCAAAACTACCCCCGCACCCATGTAGCTCTGGTCAAGGCACTACTGGAGGCTTGTCACTACTGCGATCAGCCGCAGCACCGTTCTGAGATCTTGGAGTGGCTGGCTCAGCCCCAGTATGTGGGCGTGGCCCTGGAGGATCTGCAGCCGGGGTGGACGGGTATTCTGCAGCGGGGAATTGCCGATGAATCCCAAGCCCTCACCGGTTTTCACCAGTTTGCCAACGGGCGCAACACCTGTCCGGAAAGATTGGAACACCTCTGGATCCTGACGCAGATGGCTCGCTGGGGCCTCTGCCCTTTTCCCCGCAATTGGGTTTCGGTTCTCGACCAAGTTCTGGACAGCGAAACCTACGCCCTAGCCGCCAGAGAACTGGGCCTTCCGGATTGGGCCCACGACCGCGGAGCTTTACTCTTTGGCGATGGATCCCGCTTTGACGGAGAGGATCCCGTTGCTTACCTGGAGTCGGTGGCCATCCGGCAGGATCTGAAGCTGCAGGAGTACCAGCTCAGCGAAGTTTAGCTTTTGTTACCTTAAACTCTCGATTGGAAAACACTATGATGACCAGCTCCCGCACGTTCTCCTCACCGCTATCTTCTGCTTCTCCGGTTGCAGGACTGCCCCTTCTTTGTCTTCAGAATGTGGGCAAGACCTACTTCACCTCAGCAGGGCCCTTCGTTGCGCTGGAAAATATCAATCTGGAAGTGGCCGCCGGTGAGTTTGTTTGCATTATCGGCCACTCGGGTTGTGGCAAATCCACCTTGATCAACATGGTGGCGGGTTTTTCGACTCCCACTTCGGGATCCATTACCCTCAAGGGCCAGCCCATCACTTCCCCAGGGCCGGATCGGATGATGGTGTTTCAACATTATTCCCTTTTGCCCTGGCTGACTGCCTTTGAAAATATTTATCTGGTGGTGGATCAGGTGTACCCAACCAAACCCCGGTGGGAAAAAAGGGAAATTGTTCAAGAACATCTGGAATTGGTAGGTTTGGCGGAAGCAGCCCACAAGCGGCCCAAGCAGCTTTCTGGAGGCATGAAGCAAAGGGTAGCCATTGCCCGTGCTCTTGCCGTTCGTCCGCAAGTTTTGCTCTTGGATGAGCCTTTTGGGGCCTTGGATGCCATTACCAAGGAAGATCTACAAGATGAGCTGCTGGCCATTTGGCGGGATCACCGCTGCACAGTTTTGATGATTACTCATGACATCGACGAAGCTCTTTACTTGTCAGACCGTGTGGTGATGATGACCAACGGCCCCGCTGCCCATATCGGCGAGATCTTGACCATTCCCTTTGAGCGACCGCGCATCCGCTCCCGCATTATGGAAATGCCTGAGTTCTACGAATTGCGTAACCGCGCCCTTGACTTCCTCTATCGCCGCTTTGCCCATGGAGGGGATTGAGCTAGGGTTCAAAATACTTGGAGAGGGAAGTTGATGGCCACTGCTCCGGTTCAGCTAGAAATCGCAGGAGCCCCGCACTGTACCCGTAGGGTCAGTGTCGGGAGGAATGCGGAAGTTATGATAGAACCATGACCCAAGTCCTGACCGTCTCCTGCAAGCTCAAGGTGTCCCAGTCGCAAGCCGCAAAGTTGGACGCGACAATGGATGCCTTTGTGCAGGCGTTGAACTGGGTCAACCAAAACACACCAGAAAAAGTAGTCAACGCAGTCAAACTCCAGTCCCTTTGCTATTACCAGATTCGCGCTCGGTTTGGCTTGTCCAGTAACTTGGCTCAGCAGGTCTGCAGACGGCTGGCCGGTGCCCGTAAAGTTGCCCGACAGAAAAACCGTCCGGTCAAAGCGTTCAAGAGAGGCTTTGCGACCTACGATGCCCGTATCTTTTCGTTTCGCGAGAAAGACTGGACGGTGTCGCTGACCACGGTGGAGGGTCGGGAGCGCTTTGAGCTGGCGATTGGCCGCTACCAGAGAGAACGGCTGGCGGGCTCCAATCCCAAATCTGCCACTCTGGTCAAGCGCAAAGACGGTTTCTACTCTATTCAAATCTGTGTGGAAACGGAACCGTGCCCACCGCAAGGCACGGATAGAGTGCTGGGCGTGGATTTGGGCAGGACGGATATTGCTCATACATCGGAAGGAGATAACTGGAATGGACAGCAGTTGAACAGAGTCCGCGACCACTACTCCCGGTTGAGGGCGGCACTCCAACGCAAAGCCAGTAAGGGCACACGCAGTTCGCGGCGCAGATGCAGAGAACTGTTGCAACGGCTGTCTGGCAAGGAGAGGCGCTTTCAGGCGTGGGTCAATCATCGCATCTCCAAAGCTATTGTCTCTAGGGCAAAGGCGACAAACAGCGCTATTGCTCTGGAAGACTTGACAGGGATCCGGGAAAGGGTCAATCAACAGCCACGCAGCAAAGCTGAGCGCCGCAGAACCAATAACTGGGCGTTCTACCAGCTTAGGATGTTCGTGGTCTACAAGGCTGCCATTGCCGGAGTACCTGTGGTGCTGGTTCCGCCTGCCTACACGTCGCAGACCTGCCACCGGTGTTTGCACATCCATCCCGATCCTACGCAATCCTATCGCAGTGGAAAGAAGTTTAAGTGTGGACACTGTGGATGGGAAGGGGATGCGGATTTGAATGGTGCGAATGTGATTGCGCTTTTGGGGGCTGCTGTAAACCAGCCTAGAGGTTCGTGGTTGGCTTGCCAACTGCAGGGCTACCGAAAGCCCGCCCTGTACTGCGAAGCAGTCAGGGTCGGGTAGTTTACGTAGTTCCAACCGATCTCCCAATGGAGGAGCGGGTCTTGCCCTGCCCAAAACCCTTGCCGACTATCTGGCCAATCCAGTTGCCCAAACCAAATGGGTAGATGGCTACATTGTGGAGAAAGTGGGGCAAACTTTAGGGGATGCAAAGCTCCAAACCCGACTTCTCTTCCGTTGGCTCGGTTATGTTGAATGTCAGCCATTGGGGGGTATGGTTTTGGTGAAGGCTCCCGGCCAAACCAAAGGCAAAGTCAGAAGACCTGATGCTGCCTACTCATCTCCAGATTTAATCCAGCAATTTGGAGAGGATATTGCCACGCTACTGCAGAGCTATCCTCTGGTTGAGGAGATCTTCTCTCCAACCGACTGTGGAGAAGATATTTTCCTAAAAGCCCAAGAGTATCTCAGCTCCGATGTACTGGAAGTCTGGCTGATTTTTCCCAAAAGCAAATTTATTTTTATCCAGACTCAGGATCGCCACCTTTGGCTAACCGAACAAGAGACTGCCAAAAGCCAGGTTGTATTGCCCGGATTTGAGATCCAAGTGGCCGATCTCCTCGGCTAAGAGATCCTTAACCTGATGGCCTATCGGGATCCAAAATGCAAGACACTTATCCATCCTGACAGGGATCCCAACTCATGGTGACCGCGATGGAGCCGGAAAAAGCTGTCATCAAAACCCTATGTCCCTATTGCGGTGTGGGATGTGGATTGGAGGCGGTTTCGACAGCCTCAGGTGACTGGAAAATGAGAGGCGACCGGGATCATCCTTCCAGCTTGGGGATGGTCTGTGTAAAGGGGGCCACGATCCTGGAGGCAGTTGGTCGGGATCGGCTGCTCTATCCCCTGTTTCGGGAGAGCTTGGATCAGCCCTTTCGCCGCATTTCTTGGGATCAGGCTTTTGAGGAGATGGTTTCTCGGCTGCGCTGCCTCAAAGACAACCCTCACTCCATGGCTATGTATGGATCGGGGCAGTTGCTCACTGAAGACTATTACGTTGCTCAAAAGCTCATTAAGGGCTGCCTGGGCACCAACAATTTCGACACCAACTCGCGCCTGTGCATGTCCTCAGCCGTCTCGGCCTACACCCAATCCCTGGGATCCGATGGCCCCCCCTGCTGCTACGAGGATCTCGATCTCTGCAATCTGGCTTTTCTGGTGGGCACCAACACAGCAGAGTGCCATCCCATTCTTTTTAATCGCCTGAAGAAGCGGCACAGGACCGGATCCCCCCTCAAAATAGTGGTAGTGGATCCCCGGCGCACTCAGACAGCAGAAGCTGCCGATCTCCACTTAAAAATTCGCCCCGGTACGGATATCGATCTTTTCAATGGGATTGCCCATTTGCTGTTGAAGTGGGGATCAATGGCTACCGATTTTATCGAGGGCTGCACCCAAGGTTTTGCTGAATATGCAGCTTTGCTGGCCGATTATGAACCGCAGATTGTGGCCCAGCGCTGCGGAATTGCCACCGAGGATTTGATCGAAGCAGCCAAGCTTTGGCAGGGATCCCAAAGGGTTCTATCCCTTTGGTCGATGGGCCTAAACCAGTCCAGTGAGGGCACCGCCAAGATCACCAGCTTAATCAACCTGCATCTCCTGACCGGGCAAATTGGCCGACCGGGGACCGGCCCCTTTTCCTTGACCGGCCAGCCCAATGCCATGGGTGGTCGAGAGGCGGGGGGGTTATCTCATCTGCTGCCGGGATATCGGCTGGTGAGCCAGCCCCAGCATCGGGCAGAGGTGGAGCAGGCTTGGGGCTTGCCCAGCGGTTCCCTCTCTCCCCACCCAGGACTGAGGGCCACCGAGATGATTGCCGCTCTGGAGACGGGATCCCTGCAGTTCTTCTGGATTGTGGCCACTAATCCTTTGGTGAGCTTTCCGGATCTGGAACGGGTCAAAAAAGCCCTGAAAAAGTCTCCCTTTACCGTTTACCAAGAGGCTTATTACCCTACAGAAACGGCAGAATATGCCCATTTGCTTTTGCCCGCCTGCCAGTGGAGCGAGAAAACCGGGGTGATGACCAACTCCGAGCGCAGGGTTACCCTTTGTCAAGCCTTTCGAGACCCCCCTGGCGAAGCCCGACCCGATTGGGAGATCTTTGCTGAAGTGGGGCGCAGGTTGGGCTTTGAAGCGCAATTTTCCTTCCAAACCGCGGCAGAGGTTTATGCAGAATTTGCCGCCCTTACCGCAAATCGCCTCTGCGATCACTCCGGCCTCAGCCATGCCCTTTTGGCAGAACAAGGCCCTCAGCAATGGCCTTATCCCAAAGAAAGAACCTCGGCCCCTAAGTCCACTCGCCTCTACACAGATTGGCGTTTCCCGACCCCCAATGGCCGCGCCCGCTTTATCCCCCACCCTTCCCGTGGCTTGGCGGAGCCACCCAACCCTCAGTTCCCTTACGTGTTAACTACGGGCAGGCTATACGGCCATTGGCACACCCAAACCCGTACCGGCAGGATTGAAAAAATCAAGCACATGCACCCCCAACCCTTTATGGAGATCCATCCTCGCGATGCGGAAAAGCTGGGCCTCCAAGATGGGGATTGGGTTCAGGTGCGTTCTGTCCGCGGGCGGGCCTATTTCCCGGCCAAGATAACTGCCAACATTGCTCCCGGTACGCTATTTGTACCCATGCACTGGGGATCCCTCTGGGCAGAACAAGCCGAGTGTAATGCCCTTACCCATGACATCAGTTGTCCCGATTCCGGCCAGCCGGAATTAAAAGCCTGTGCCGTTGCTCTTGAGAAAGCCGACCCACCGCTCAAGCAATCCCCTCAACTCTAGATTTGGTTCCTAATCGAGGTTCCCATGACTCTGTTTCAGTTTGAGCAAGATTTTGCCGACTCTCTGCGATGCATCCCCATGACCTTGCGCCTAAAGCTGGATTTGTGCGGGATCAAGCTCAAGCTCCATCAATGGGCCAAGTTTTCCTTAGAAGAGCGGCGGAAGTGTGTTGATTGGCCCTCTGAATCTCCACAGGATCTAGAAGAACTCCGCAACCATCTGCGCCATTTGGTTCGCTCCATCTGCCACGAAGAGGCGCAAGAGATTCCCATTGACCCCCAGCCTGAATGGCAAAATCCCAACCAGATCCCAATGGCTGTCCAACAAAAAGCTCAAGACCTGGGGATCCGGCTTGCCCTCGATTTCTGGAGAAACTTGCACGATATCCAGAGATTTGCCTTGCTGAAGTTGAGCCGATCCCATCACGAAAACAAAAATTTCTTGCCCGCTCTGCGAGAGTTTGGCCTGAAGATGGCGAGGGATGGTGATTGCAGTTACTCTGAATCTATTTGAGAGAGATAGTCTGATACATTTACGCTGAACACTGCTGAACATCACTGTTCAACTATGCAGCG